>CAZIGO010000154.1:0-5997 GCA_964538595.1 uncultured Chitinophagales bacterium
GTCGTTCATAAAATGGGAAGCACTTTAATGCAAAAACCGTATAAAATAAGCAAAAGTATTGGAATTTCAGTAGAATTTTCATAAATTTATGATACTTCTCATAAAAACTTTGTCTTATCGAAGCACTTTGTACGCTAATAGTTTAACATAAAAACGGCCCGCTTGAAATTTATAATAGGGCCTTTTTATGATTTGTTCATATAAACGTTACAACGATGTCTACTATTAGCGACAAAGTGCTCCTTGAGCGCTTCTATAACGGTGATACCTTAGCGTTAGAAACGCTTATTAAACGTTATCAGGATAAGGTCTATTCTACCATTTTCTTTTTTGTTAAAAATCATGCGATTGCTGATGATCTCTTCCAGGAGGCCTTTATTAAAATTATCGATACTCTGAAACGGGGCAAATATAAAGAACAAGGGAAGTTTGGCCCTTGGGCAGCCCGCATCGCTTATAATTTGTGTATCGACCGCTACCGGAAAAATAAGCGACGACCCAATACCGCTAATGCTGATATCGGCGAAATGACCACTTTCCTGGATGTAGACGAGTCTGACAGTGCCGTAGATACGATGGTTCGGGATGAAGATCGGAAAAAAGTGAGAATGCTTATCGACACTTTGCCCGAAGAACAAAAAGAAGTGGTGATATTACGCCATTATGCGGAAATGCCTTTTAAGCAGATTGCTAAATTAACGGGCGTTAGCATCAATACGGCCTTGGGACGTATGCGGTATGCGCTCAATAATATGCGTAAGGCGGCCAAAGAGAAAGGCGTGAAATATTAAAGCCCCGGACAGGCAAAAAAGCAATTTTTGCGTAGCGGGAGTATCAGGGGTTATCCTTGTTGTACTTACGCTTTTCACCGTCAATAATGTCGTACATAATTATACCCCATAAGACCGTCCAACCGGCTATATGAAAAAAGAAAGTACCCAGCGGGTCCAGGATAGAGGAGATAGTATTCAATACTATACTGATAATGAAAACCGTACTGAACAGCATAAGTATCGATAAGATATGGGCGCCGGTTAAAGACCAATGTTCTTCGGCATCTTCATAACTCGAGCTGATCCATAATGTCGTAACAGTGGCCCATAAAATCGGGATAGCTACAAAAAACAACAACAGGTTATCTTCTGACGGTAATTTGTAGTCTAAATAAAATTCAAAGTACCATACCCCGATTATGGTCAGTAGTAGATTACGTATGAAAATGAATTTAACCAAGTGCGTTCAACTTATAGATATATAATGCCTTCAAATTAAGGATTTTTTAATTGTTTTTAAGAGGAAATTAGCAGGAATAGAAATAGAGGGGGAAGGCAGGAAGTAATAAATTACCAATAATAGTATTTAATCCCTTCAGAAATTATGTAAATTGTTATGCGATCAATTTTACAAGATAATTATATATAATACGATGAGTAAATCAACAATTGCGTTATTAGGATGGAGTTTACCGGCTATTGAAGCTGCCCAGAAGCTGGATCGAAATTATGTGGTGGTATCCTATCCGGCTTTTGAAGATTATGCTTCGGAAAATGATATCCCTTTTGTTCCGTGGGACTTTGATAGCTTAAATGAAGTTCATAATGGACTTGAATTAGCTGAAAAACTAGAAGAAGAAGGGGCTTCAGTAGCAGTACCGCTCTTTGAAGAAACGGTAGAATGGGCAGGGGCTGTCAATGCTCAATTACGGCAAGATCCTCGTCTGTTGAATCGAGCTTATTTGGTCCGGAATAAAGTGGTAATGAAACGGAAAGCCCTTCTGGGAGGGTTACGAGTAGGGCTGTTTGAAGAAGTAGACAGTTATGAAGAAATATATAAGTTTTTAAAACGATTGAATGAAGCGAATTTACAACTGGAAGGAGAAGAGGATGCGTGGATTCATTTGAAACCCTTTAGCGCTGCCGGCACCATAGGGCATAAGTTGTTGCGGAGTCGTGATGATATTACGGCCAAAGTAACGCCCCAGGATTTTCCTTGTCTCATTGAAAGTCATTTACCGGGCAAAGAGTTTTCTTGTGAAGTATTTGTTCATGAGGGGAAAATTCGTTTTCTCAATATAACAGAATATGTGCATCTCGGCTACTCCAACTTTATTCCGTGTTCCCCGGAGTTGCGAGAAAAATGGGACAAGATCTATGAAGCGAACCAGCGCTTGGTCGATACCTTTGGCATCGAATATGGCGTATTACATCCTGAATGGTTTTTGACAGAGGATGATGATCTCAGTTTTGGAGAGGTGGCTACTCGCGTGCCGGGCGGTCATATATTTGAATTGATCGAAAACGCTTGGGGCGTCAATGCTTACCAGGCTTTCTTTTTATGTAGTGACCCGGCAACGACGGAGGAAGAGTTAAATCAATTTTTCCCGGATCATCAGGAATTACCGGGTCAATATGCCAGCAGTTTGATGGTCTATCCTAAACAAGGACACATCACAAAACTTAATATCCCGGCTGAGTTGACCGAAGATGATTATTTCGAGTCTCACACCTTACCGGAGCTCACCCAGGCGCAAAAGATCAGTGGTGACCGGGAAGGATTCGGGAATCATTACGGGACGATTTTCTTTAAAGGAGAAGATCCCAAACGGATGAAAGAATTGTTACGGCATTATGAAGATGTCTCGTTCTATGTTTAATCGAGTCTTTTCTCAATAAAATAGTTATTCTATTATGGCATTAGATGTCAATAAAGCGGTTGACCGTATAGATGATTTGTTACAAGAATTACAACAGGCCCCTCCTCTGACCCAGTCTGTACACCGGCAAAAGTTGTTAAGCAAGATACAGAGTTTAACTCGTTCGGATGATGGGATTAAAAAACTTTATGAGTATGCCCCGCAACTGGATAAGGAAGGGATATTTGCGGAAACTTCTTGGGCCGATCCGCAAAAATTAGTGCATACGCTCGTCGGTGGTACGTTACGGGCGGGCCATCCTCATACTACACTGGAGATCCTTAGTGAATTGCGGTTGTTGGCTTATGCCATGGGCGAGGCTTCCTCGGAGCAAATTTCAGCTGAAGAGGCGCAGGCTTTTATAGAGAAAGCATTAACTAATAATTTAGACTTGGTTTTTCAACAAAAAGTAGAGCGGGAACGCTCTTCTTCAGAAGCAGAAAATATTCAGGCTGGCCGCCGGCTCTTCCAATTTATCCTGGACAAGCTTTCCGTCAATGATTTGAAAGATAATTTATGGGAGGAGGTAGTCATGATAACAGCCCAACGACCGATCTCTATGCAGCGGGTTATCAATATTTTACAGTTAGTAAATAATCGAGTAGACCTCGACCGTAGCCAGGAAGTAGATCAAAAATTAGGATATTACCTGGATGCTTATTATCAGCCTACTGAGTTGGCGCAGCAAAGCGAAGACTTAACTGACTATGAAAAGCAACTACAAACGTTGGACCAAAACGCTCTTCAAGAAGAAAGTGAAGCGTTAGGAAACATTATGGAGGAAACAGGGTTGGTGAGTGATTACCACGTCACGTTGGTCCGCCATCTAGGCCAAGAGGAACCGGATTTATTAAAATCGGCGTTGGCATTAAATGAAAAGGGACACTCAGAATTAAAAAACCATACAAAATTTGTTCAAAAGCTGATCAAAAGAGCCGTATTACCGGTGAGTAAGCAAGTCGTTTATGGTTTAAGTGGTACATTAAAACGAAATATGCTTTCCCGTCCGCCGGTGTATAAAGGGTTAGCAAATTTGTTTGAACTCACCCTTGATGAACAAGTGGAAAAGGATCTGCACCGCAGTGTGGGGGACGACACTATTGATGCCCATAGTTTATTGGTAGGCGGATCGCTTCAGTTATTAGGTGATCCGCTCGGAATTGGGCAAGGAATGAACCCCACCTGTCAAGCCGCCCGGGGCATTAGTTTGTGGAGTCAGCATGCGCCTGGCAAATTACTTAAATATATTACTACAGCGGCTCAACAAAACCGCTTAACTTTCCGGTTTGAAGGGCAAGCGTTGAAATCTGACGGATTGGCGGAAGGGTTGGCGCCGGATTTGGACTATAACCTCGATCCGGTCTCCATTATTTTGGTGCCTCACCTCGACCGGATTTATAATGAGATGATGCGACGGGCCGGTATGCGGGGAGAAGATCCGCATAAATGGGTAAACCCCGCTCTCTATGGTCATTGGATATCGACCGGCTTTTTCTCTGCGTTTAATCAAATGACCAATACAATTGATAATTTTGATGAATTTGTTCGCACCTTTTATTGGTCATACCACCCTGATTACAATGGAGGACAAGATTTAGTGTATCCTAGCCCCGTGGGCCTGTTTATTACTTCTTCGCATGGAGATTTGTTAGGTTTCCATGCTATTTCATTATTACGGGTGGCGGAAGGCCCCGGAGGAGAGATGCGGGCTTATTTCCTCAATCCCAATAACGAGGGACGCCAAAACTGGGGACAGGGTATCAAGCCAACTGTCTTCGGTAATGGCGAGCGATCGGGGGAGTCGTCATTGCCTTTTTATCAATTTGTGGCTCGCGTCTATGCCTATCATTATAATGCTTCCGATTTAGATGATTCGGTTCAATTGGATGAAGAGGAGATCAACGAGGTGAAATTGTTAGCCCGCGAAAGTTGGGGGCAGTCCTATACTTGGGTCAATGAATTTAATCCCTGATATTTATGCCGCAGCATTCTTCTCGTATCTACTTACGTCAAACCAGTTTACAAAAAAATATCAACTTTATCCGCGAACAGATCGGGGAGGAGTGTGAGATCTGTTCTGTCGTTAAAGCCAATGCTTATGGCCATGGAATTAAACCTTTTGTAGCTATGGCTGAACGTTGTGGGGTAGGTCGTTTTGCGGTAGCCTCAGCTTTTGAAGCAGCGGAGGTGCATGAGCAAGTACATGGCGAGACTGATATTATGATCATGGGGATCCTTTATGACGCTGATCTTGAATGGGTTATTCACAATGAGTTAGAGTTTTTTGTTTTTGATTATGATCGATTACCGCAAATCGTCCAAGTAGCAAAACAGGTAGGGAAACCTGCTCATATTCATATTGAAGTGGAAACGGGCACGAATCGGACAGGCATGAATTATGAGGATTTTAAGAGTGCTATTACTTATCTGAAAGAGCATAGAGAGACCCTGAAGTTTGTTGGTTTATGTACGCATTTGGGAGGAGCGGAAACGTTGGCCACGAAGTTTCGCGTGGATAAACAAATCGAACGGTTTAAAGAATTCGACAGAATAGTAAAACGGCGGAATTTTGAACCTACTTACCGTCATGTCGCCTGTTCGGCTGCCATATTTAACTACCCGCAAACACTTTATGATATGGTACGGGTGGGTATATTACAGTATGGCCATTGGCCGAGTCCGGAAACGTATCATATATATAAAGAACATGGAAGGGAAAAGAGTAAACGCCGCTTACATCGTGTACTTTCCTGGAAAACAGATGTGATGGATATTAAAGCGGTAAAAGAAGGGGAGTTTATCGGTTACGGTACTTCCTATCAAGCCCACCGTGATATGCAAATTGCAGTTCTCCCCCTGGGTTATAGCAATGGCTATGCACGCGGCCTTTCTAATAAAGGCTATGTATTGATCAAAGGAAAGAAAGCTCCCATTGTGGGGATGGTCAATATGAATCTCTTTATGGTCAATGTGACTCATATCCCTGGCGTAGAAATCGGGGAGGAAGTGGTATTGATCGGCCGCCAAAAGAATGGGCATATCACCATTAGCTCCTTCTCCAATGTGACGCATCAGCTCAACAATGAACTGTTGAGTCGCCTGCCTGAAGCTATACCCCGGAAAGTAGTAGAGTAGTACGAAACGGGATAGAGATTATGGTAGCATTTTATAAGATATGAGGTCAAGTGGAAAGTGCTCGTTGTTGAATAGCTTCTTGAATTTGAATGTGTTCCTGTATATTCTCCAGGTCCAACACGCCTATTAACTGCTCGGCCTCGACTACCGGCAAAAACGAATGCTGCTGT
>CAZIGO010000155.1:0-846 GCA_964538595.1 uncultured Chitinophagales bacterium
TCCACGATGCGCGGGCGGCTCCGATAATTATGATCCAAGGTCTCCGTATTATTTTGAAAACTGTAGCGAAGCACCTGCTCGAATTCTTGTAACTGGATATTATCTCCTTTTTTATGGATGCTCGGCAGTTCAGCAAACTGTTCAACTTCCCCGCCGCGAAACCGGTAAATCGCTTGCTTCATATCACCCACTACCAGGTTTTCACTGTCCGGATACTGGGACAAAGCATTGCCCACCAGCGGCAACAGGTTATGCCATTGAAGCAGTGAAGTATCCTGGAATTCATCGATCAAAAAATGACAGTATTTTTCTCCGAGCTTCTCATAAATAAACGGGGCCCCTTCCGATTGGATAAGATGGGCTATACGCTGATGCAGCTCACCAATATGAATGATCTTGTTCGTCGCCTTATAATCATCGATGAGCGTTTGTAACTCATTTAACACACCTAAGGCATAGAAAGTTTGCAGCAACAAGCGCACGCGATGATAATGCTCCCCGTGCTTTTCCATTACTTCTTTGATATGCTCATAAGACTTGAGCAGGGTGGGTTTAATATTTTCGATCCGGTCCCGTGTATCCTGCGGAGCCGCTGACTTCGTCCATTTATCATCCTGTATCGTCGTAATCACATGTTTATTAGGATAAAGTTCTGCTCCCTTATATCTTTCCGGGACGGTTAATTTTTGAAAATATTTGTAAATGCTGCCGCTTTTCCCATAAATAAAATCATCGATAGTCAAATCTTGCCGATGGATCGCCGATAACGCTTTTTCAGCGGGTTGGCGCAATTGTTTTTCTACCCAGTTTTTGTAACGATACAAAGACTGTTGTGCTTTTTGGAAG
>CAZIGO010000155.1:856-2027 GCA_964538595.1 uncultured Chitinophagales bacterium
GGTTATCTCATACTTTTTCAGTCGTTCTATAAAGGGGAATGATTCTTCGCGCAATAATTCCTGTGCCAGTGATTTAATCGGGTGCTCGATGTTCCAGCTTTTGTTCTGGTCGGTTTGAAATTGAACAAATTGAATAAGCATTTTAGAGAGCGGGTCGCCGTCTTGCTGAACTTGATGAATTAACTGATCGATACATTGATCGAGCATACGATCGTTATCCATCTCTACTTCAAAATTCAGCGGCAAGTCAAGTTCATAGGAAACTGCTTGCACTATTCGGTGCGTAAAACTGTCGATCGTCGAAACCCCGAATTGTTCATAATTATGTAATAAGGCGGTCAACAATGTTTTTAATTGCTGCGCCAATTTTTCGGACGAGAAAGAAGTTTCTTGTAATAGTTTATCTTCAAGTACTCGTACCTTCACACTGCGCGGCCGGTCATACCCGATCTGGTAGCACGTTTGTAATATCCGTTGTTTAATTTCATCGGCGGCCTTATTGGTAAAGGTGATGGCCAGTATACTCCTGAAATTTTCCGGATGTTGGAGGGCAATACGGAGATATTCTTTAACTAATAACGTCGTTTTACCCGACCCGGCCGATGATTTATAAGCGGTTAGCATAAACTTAGGCCATTACAAATTGATAAAATCCTGCTAAAAACACGAATGGAGATATAGAAAAGTGTCCACTTATCAACAAAACAAGCAATACGGGTATCTTTCCCAATATTTCCCTCCTGTTGCTACGAAGTGGAGCAAATAAGGGATGATCAATTTGAAGCCGCCATAAAAATATGAGAACAGAAGAGATGAAATAAAGCCAGACTTATAGCCGAACGCCCATGACCAACACATCATCGATTTGCATTTGGTCGCCTTTCCACTTATTGAACCGTTTCTCCAATTGCTTTTTCTGCTTAGCAACGGGTTGGTCATGAATGGAGATGAGCAGCTCCCTAAAGCGTTGATAAGAAAATTTTCTATCGTGAGGGCCGCCGAACTGATCGGGATACCCATCCGAAAAGAGATAAATCATCTCACCGCCCTGATATGCAATCTCATGTTGCTCAAAACTTTTGGATTTGTCTAAAAATCCTCCGATCGAATTTGCATTCCCGGGAAATTTTTGGAACTCCCCGTTATAAACGAGATAAAGAGGATTTTTGGC
>CAZIGO010000155.1:2037-5968 GCA_964538595.1 uncultured Chitinophagales bacterium
AGCTTTTGCTGTACAGAATTAATATAACACAAAGCCATATCCATGCCATCTTGCGGCTGGTGAAATTTATTATTGCGTTGTTTGAGAGCAAACCTCACCTCTTCGTCTAATGTTGTCAATATTTTAGCCGGCGCTGTTTTTTTATAAGCCAAGACAATCTTATTAAGTAATTCATTGCCCATCATACTCATAAATCCTCCTGGCACCCCGTGGCCGGTACAATCTACTGCAGCCACCAACGAACCCCTTTGGTCTACATCGGGTTCTGAACACCAGTAAAAGTCTCCCCCCACCAAATCGCGCGGTCGATAAAACACAAAGTATTCGTCTAATATTTCGGTCAATTCGTGATCAGCCGGGAGAATGGCTTTTTGAATTTTTTGGGCATAACGAATACTAGACTCAATAGCTTCATTTTTATTCTCGATCACTTTCTTTTGCTGTTGTAACTGCTGGTTAGATTCAGACAATGCCTGCCGGGCTTGAATTTCTCGCTTGGTAAGGGTATAGCGTACTTGAATAAGTACAATCGCAAACAAAGCGCCCGTTGCAGTCAAAAACCCCCCATTCACCAACATTTCCGAAGTCGATAAGGGGCTAAACAGATAAAACTCCACGGCATTTACTCCAAGCGTTATCCCGACCACTATCAGGGAATACCACCATTCCCAGAGTATTAACATACCGGCCCCGAGAAACAATGCCAAATAGGCAAAGGTATGCTGCCGTACCATCTCAACTTCCATGACACTGTACATGTGGGCGTTCTGAAGAGCAATTCCCAAAAACGGGATCATGATCAACATTTCCGGTCCTATCCTCCATCTTTTCTGAGCCAATAATCCTATTCCTGTTAACCCAGCTACTGCAAGACGTATCATAAGGAAAGTTTTCCAATGTTCAGGAACCACAAAATAATCACTCACCGCCCACAACGGATTTAATATAATAGCCACCCAACAACCGATTTTATGATAGCGCAGTGCCTTTTGCCGAAACTCTTTTTGCCACTGCTGATGCGATGAGATTACGGAAGTGCCCATAGGTTTAAAAAGATTTCTTATCCGAAAAGATACTAATTTCAACGAAGGAATATGATATTTTCTTCTTTTCCCTCTATAGAGCAGTTCAATCAGTGCATTGGGGAAAATAGAATCAGTATAGATTGAGTTTTCCCTCTTCTTTCTTAAAAATAGTGGCACTTACTACTGTGACTCAAGTAGTGTAAATCTTTTTTATTCTTTGAAAATCCTAATTGGAGAATTAAAAGATTGATAATCAATGTTATCGACACCATAAAGACAGGGTTCGCACCATCGGCAAGTTCCGGACTAAGAAATTTGTCCTCCTATCACACAAATGTCGTCGATCTGCTCCTCATCATTTTGTCCCATCCAGTCCTCGATGATGTTATCCAACGCTTCCTTTTGTTCTTTCATATCTTTGTTTTGAATATCTATCAAAGTCCGTTTGAACCGCTTCTTTTTGAATTTCTTGCCCCTCGGCCCCCCAAACTGGTCCGGATAACCATCACTGAACATATAAAAGCTATCGTGCTTCTTTAATTGCAACTGATAAGTAGGGAAAGATTCAGGTTCTTGTACATAGCCAATATGTTGGTGATGGGCAGAAAGCTCGTAAAGATCATATCCATTACGTTCCATATGACGTTTGTAACCGGTGTTCACTTCCTCTCTGTCATTCTCCCGGATTATATAGAGGGGATTGTGGGCACCTGCCCAGCTGGCTTCCCACGTTTCTAGATTTAAACGCACTAAAGAGATATCCATCCCATCCCGCATGCGAAATTCCCCCCTATCCGTTTTCTTTTCTTTTAACTCTTTTACAAAACGTTCACGCAGCTTATCCAATAAATTGCCGGGTTGTATATCTTCTTCAGCTGCCGTAATTTCATTCAAAAAAGCTGTGCCGAGCATCGTTAGTAATGCTCCTGGTACCCCGTGCCCCGTACAATCTCCTGCCGCAACATACCATTCATTCCTTTTCTTCTTCTGATAAAAGAGCATCTTGTATATGTTTGGCATAGTTTATGCTCGAAGTAATCTCTTCATTTTGCTGCTCAATGACATCCCGTTGCTGTTGGGTAATGCGAAAACGATTATACAGTATACCGGAAAAAACTAACACTAATAATAATCCTGCCCCCGCACTATAAAGCATATATCGTTGTTGCTGTATTTCATGTTGGTGTTTCAGTTGTTGGGCTCGTAACTCTTTGGCGTGTTGGAGACTGTCTTTTATCTGTTTTTTCTGCCACTTGTGGCGGGCTTCCAGCCGGCCGACTTCCTTTTGTTTTTGTTCGTTGAAAAGCGAATCCTTGTGGGCGGTGTACCTTTGGTACCATTTCAAAGCAAGCCCGGGCTTTCCCCATTCTTGATACACTTCACTCAATCGTTTAGCGGCCATCTTTTGTTGCCCTAACATTCCGATACTGTCCGCCCCCCGATAGGCGCGGCTATAATAGTGAAGGGCCCCTTGATATTTACCTTTGACCTGTAGAATATGTCCTATGCTGTTGTAACTGTAAATAAGTCCGTTTTTATCACCAATTGCTTTTCTGATTCGCATACTCTTCTTTTGAAGAATGAGGGCGGTATCCAGCAGCAGACTGGCGGTACGGGGCAACAACGATTGTTTGAGATCGTCGCTGGACAAGCGGGGAAAAGTGGCTTGTAGCACCCGCCTCCGGATACTGTCAGGTTGTTCATATAAAATAGTATAAATTTCCCCTATATTACCGAGGTTTCTGGCAATGCCTCTTTTATTACCTATTTCTCTATCTATTTTCAACGACTTGACATTATACTCCAAGGCCTTCAAGTAATTATCTTGATAATTATACACAACCGCTATATTGCCGAGCGTAATGGCAACCCCCCTTTTGTTATCCAATTTCCGATCTATTTTTAAGGCTTTAAAGTAATACTCCAGGGCCTTGGGATAATTGCCCTGCGCTTGATAGATAATTCCAATATTGGCGAGTACAATGGCAACCTCTCTTTTATTATCGAGTTCTTTACTTTTTTTCACCCCCTTAAAATAATATTCCAGGGCCTTAGGGTAGTTGCCCTGACTTTTATAAACATTCCCGATATTGACGAGATCTGCCGTAATCCCGCTTTTATTATCCAAATTCCGGTCTATTTTTAAAGCTTTGAAATAATACTCCAGGGCCCTGTTATAATTCCCCTGACTTTTATAGACATTCCCGATATTGCCGAGGGTAACAGCTTTCTTCTTTTTATTGCCCTGTCGATTCCACAGGGTCAGGGCTTTGCTTAAATGACGATGAGCAATTGTATAATCTCCTTTAAGATATTGAAACCACCCTAGGTTATTATGGCCTTGTCCTCTTCCCTGGGGCCATTTCCTTTGTTTAGCTAACTGGAGAGCTTTTTGTGAAAGAGTGATGGCGGAATCAGTGTTGATGCCCCTGAGTTCCCAAGCCAAGTCATTGAGGGCTTTTACTTTAGTGGTGTCTTGGGGAGAAGCTGCTATCACGCGTTGCAGAGAATCAAAGATACGTTTTTTGTTCGAGCGAGCGGTAGCTTGTTGAACATCGACCGTAAAAAGGCTAAAAGTGAGAAATTAAAAGAAAGGAGCAGACCGTTATGGAATACCTACGAAGCATCAGGAAAATATGTGTTTGCAATATAATAGAAAAATTAAAATTTGAGCATTCTAGTAATGGATAAAGTCTCTACTCTGCTCCACTCTATAAATTTATTTCCTCCCCCGTTATAAAATACTAAACGCATTTTTTGAAGAAAAGTGCTCCACTGAAAGTTTTTCGAACAACCATTGATGCATCTCCTCTACCAGGTTCCAGCAGCCGTTGCAGCTATCCGCCGGCAATTCAAAATAGTTAGCGATATGCGATTGGGGAATGACTAGTGTATGCCCTTTGTTC
>CAZIGO010000156.1:0-2064 GCA_964538595.1 uncultured Chitinophagales bacterium
TAATATAGTTGCCTTTCCGGGACACCTTTGTTTTGGCTTCTTCTTTAGGAAATAAAGAGCATATATCTTCCAATTGTTCAATAGGACCTAGAAACTTAAACATATAAATGGTAGGCCAATCATAATGCTCATCTAACTTCGATTGTAGCTGTATCAATTTATCTATTTCCATAAACAGTGCTTTCTCCTTGTAGATAGTGTACAGATGCCTTTTTTTCCTCTCCCTCTATTTTATACAATTTAATATTGAATAAAATCGTTCACTCCGGTAGAAGCCAAGCGGGATCTTTTTTTAATAATTTTAAAGTTTCAGCTTCTTTTGTACCCTTTTTGGGTTGATAGTTATAAGGCCACTGAGCTACTGGTGGCATACTGATTAATATCGATTCAATACGTCCGCCCGTATCCAGTCCAAATTTCGTGCCCTTATCATAAACCAAGTTAAACTCCACATAACGAGAGCGTCGTACCTGCTGCCATTGATATTCCCGTTCCTCATATTCTTTATCTTTATTATTCTGAAGCAGTTGTTGATAGAGGGGCAAGAAGACTTCTCCCACTTCTTTTACAAATTCAAATCGTTCTTGCATACTTATATTGTCCTGTTCCGAGAGACGATCAAAAAATATACCCCCCACACCACGAGCTTCCTGACGGTGGGCAATATAGAAATAATCATCAGCCCACTGTTTAAAGGTAAGGTAATAATCTTCATGATGCTGATCACAGACAGATTTCAATTGCTGATGAAATCTATGAGTCTGTTCCCGGCATACATAATGGGGAGTTAAATCAATGCCTCCTCCAAACCATTCATTGCCGTTTTCCATCACAAAATATCGTAAATTCATGTGAATAATGGGGACCCAAGGATTGACGGGATGCATAATGATAGATATTCCCGTTGCTAAAAACTCTTTGGCTTCCACCTCCAAGGCATCAGCGATCTTTTGGGGTAAAGGACCGTGTACAGCGGAAAAATTAACCCCGCCTTTTTCAATCACATCACCTCCTTGCAACACTCTCGTTTTTCCACCTCCACCTTCTTCCCGTTCCCACGGGTCTTCTTTAAAAGACGTTTTCTTTTCGAAATCTATTATGCCCTCACAAATTTGATCTTGTAATGTTTCAAAATAAGATTGAACACGTGAAGCCTGCATTTTTTAAAACATAAAATACATAAGTCCAAACCCGGAAGGTGTCATAACTTTGTAAAATTTAAATAGTTTCGTACTATAAAACCCCTTAAATTATTCTTTATTCATCCCATTTTGCTTTATATTTGCCGACTACGCAAAAATATCCAAAAAATAAATTATGAAAGGAAAAGGATTAGTTCAGTTTTTTGCGGTAGCTCTTATCATTGTATGTCTTTATCAACTTTCCTTCACCTTCATTACTTATCAAGTTGAAGAGGAAGCACAAGAGTACGCCAAACAGGGACTTACTCAAAAATTAGCCGCTGACCACTTAAATAAGAAATTCGGTGATAACAAAATAGCCCGTGGTGCCTATATTGACTCCATTAATGAAATCATTAAACACCGAAAAGAGAACTATCTCGACTCAATGCGAAATGTGGTCGTCTATGATCTGCTAATCAAAGAATATACTTATAAGCGATGTAAACAGCAAGAGATCAATTTAGGATTGGATCTCCGAGGAGGTATGAGCGTCACCCTGCAAGTAGCCATGGATAAATTATTAAAGGCGATGGCGAATAATAGCAACGACCCGTCTTTTCGACAAGCCATTCAAAAAGCTAACAAAAAATACAAAACATCCGATAAAGAATTTGTTACGCTCTTTGGCGAAGCTTTTCAAGAGATCAATCCCAATGGTAAATTAGTCAGTATATTTAACACTCCCACTAATGAATTAGACGGAACTTCAACTAATAAGGAAGTTCTCAGTTATCTGAAAGAAGAAGCTAACAAAGCGATCCAGCGGACCTTTAATATTATCCGAACTCGAATTAACCGGTTTGGTGTATCCCAGCCTAAAATCAACTTAATGGAAGGGAGTGGCCGGATTATCGTAGAATTACCTGGTGTAGATAATCCT
>CAZIGO010000156.1:2074-4585 GCA_964538595.1 uncultured Chitinophagales bacterium
CCTGACCGTGTAAGAGATTTACTACAAACTACTGCTGAGCTGGAATTCTGGAAAACTTGGCAAAACCGGGAAATGCTGAATTATCTCTCGAACGCTAATAAGACGCTTCGAAAGCTCCAAAAAGCTCAAGACACCTCCGAAGTCTCTTCTGATACGAGCGAGGCGGGTCCGGTCGAACTTTTATCCGACAGTCCTTCTACTCCCCAACCCGATACCGTACAACCATCGACAGAAGCCCAAGATACTACTACCGACGAATTCGGTTTATTAGGAGATACAGCTACTGATTCTGATACCGAAAAAGATACCGGAAAAGCGGGAGGTCAATTGAGTCAACAGGAGTTTCAAAAGAAGAACCCGCTTTTTGCTGTTCTTAACCCTAATATACGCCAAGGGCAACAAGGCCGACAACGAGTAATGAAAGGCCCTGTTGTGGGATATGCCCAAGGGAAAGACACTACTAAAGTACGCTCCTACCTGAATAAGGATAAAGTAAAGGCCCAGCTTCCGCAAAACGTTAAATTCTTATGGAGTGCCAAACCTATCAGCGAGGATAGAAATGTGTATGCCCTCTATGCCATAAAAACCAAACCTGGGAACAAAGAGGAGGCCCACTTAGAGGGAGATGTTATCGTAGATGCTAATCAAGACTTTGACCGGAGTGGTCAGCCCAACGTCAGTATGACCATGAATACCAAAGGGGCCCGACAATGGAAACGACTTACAGCTGAAGCCTCCCGTCAAGACCCTAAACAAGCTATTGCTATTGTTTTAGATAATCGAGTATATTCCGCTCCTGTGGTGCAGAGTGAAATTGCTGGTGGACGTTCCTCCATAACAGGGAACTTTACCATTGAAGAAGCGAAAGACCTTGCTAATATTTTAAAAGCAGGAAAATTACCGGCTCCTGCTAATATTATAGAGGAAGCTGTTGTAGGGCCTTCGCTGGGTGAAGAATCGATCAATTCCGGACTGACGTCTCTGATTGCCGGTATGCTATTAGTGTTAATATTTATGGTTTTATACTATGGCATCGGCGGTATTGTCTCCGATCTTGCTTTACTGCTTAACCTCTTTTTCATCTTAGGAGTTTTAGCTTCTTTAGGTGCCGCTCTTACTTTACCCGGTATTGCAGGATTAGTACTGACAGTAGGCATGGCTGTCGACGCCAACGTTATTATATACGAACGCATACGGGAAGAACTCATCAAAGGGAAAGGTTTACGATTAGCCATCATTGATGGTTATAAAAGTTCTTATTCAGCTATTGTAGATGCTAATTTAACTACTCTGCTGACTGCCCTCATTTTAGCGTATTTTGGTTTAGGGCCTATCCTCGGCTTTGCTACAGTCCTTATTATCGGTATTGTTTCCTCTGTTTTTACCGCTGTCTTACTAACACAAATGGCTTACGAATGGATGATCAATAAGGACTGGCGCATCAATTTTAGTAATCGCATAACGTATGGTTTATTCAGAAACGTGGATATTGGATTCATTTCCAAACGAAAAATTGGTTACACTATCTCGAGTATTATTCTTTTGATCGGATTAGCCAGCATTCTCTTAAAAGGGTTTGAGCTAGGGGTAGATTTTAAAGGCGGTCGAGCCTACGTCATTCGTTTTCATGAACCCGTCAAATCTGCTAATATTCGATCCTCATTAGCTGAAAAATTTAATGAGAAACCCTTAGTTCGAAGGTTCGGTTCCGAAAATCAAGTAAAAATAACGACTTCTTATCTTATAGAATCGCCGAAAGATAATGCCGACAGTATAGTAGCCGCTAAGTTATATCAAGGATTACAACCTTATTTGGCAGATAATGTAGATCCTAATCGATTTCAAGAAGAGTATCGCATAAGTTCTCAAAAAGTCGGGCCCACTATAGCTGAAGACATAAAAATCAGTGCAATCTGGGCCACTATTTTTGGTTTACTGGTGATCTTCCTCTATATATTATTACGTTTCCGAAAGTGGCAATATGGGCTGGGGGCTGTTGCTGCGATATTCCATGATGTATTATTAGTATTAGGGCTATTTTCTCTTTTACAAGGGATAGTCCCCTTCTCATTAAAAATCGACCAAGCTTTTATCGGAGCTATACTTACCATTATCGGTTATTCTATTAACGATACGGTGGTTATTTTTGACCGTATACGAGAGTTTTTAAATATTCACCCTGGTAAGGAATCAGCTAATGTAATTGATCAAGCGATGAACAAAACGTTAAGTCGTACGTTAATGACTTCAGTAACTACCTTACTTGTCGTACTTATCCTTTTCTTATTCGGAGGAGAAGTCATCCGCGGATTTACCTTTGCCTTATTGATCGGTATCCTTACGGGTACTTATTCTTCCTTATTCATCGCTTCGCCGGTCATGTATGATTTAGCCGAAAGAGGTACAAAATAAAGATAAAACATATTACTTTTAGTAAGCTTGCAAAATTTGAGCTAAGTAAGTCCTATCTCAGATAAGATTTGGGGGTATTAATGTATCTCTCAACTTCGC
>CAZIGO010000156.1:4685-5955 GCA_964538595.1 uncultured Chitinophagales bacterium
AGATAAGTTATTGAGTTTGTTGCTCCATCATTTTATTGGCTTCTGCATGATCTTTGAGAAATTTTTCCAACCCCTTATCTGTCAAGGGATGATCCAATAATCCCATTATAGCGTCATAAGGGCAGGTAGCCACTTGAGCCCCTGCCTCAGCACATTGTACAATATGAAGGGGGCGTCGGATAGAAGCCGCTAGTACTTCTGTTTCAAAATTATGTATGTCAAATATATTAACTATTTGCTCGATTAACTGTACACCATCTTGGCAACGATCATCCAGGCGACCAATAAACGGGGATATATATTTAGCTCCTGCTTTTGCAGCTAATAAAGCCTGGCCAGGAGAAAAAACCAATGTGCAATTGATAGTTATACCCTCATCTGTTAAATATTTTATAGCCTTAACACCATCCTTTATCATAGGTATTTTTACCACTATTTGAGGGGCGATATCAGCCAACTGTTCTGCTTCTTTAATCATCTCTTCATAATCGGTGGCAATGACTTCTGCACTTATAGCTCCACCATCCACTATATCACATATTTTCTTATATCTTTTTTTAATTTCTTCTTCTCCACTGACGCCGTCTTTAGCCATCAAAGAAGGATTGGTCGTCACTCCATCTAAAATACCCAAGTCATTAACCTCCTGAATCTCTTCCAAGTTAGCTGTATCAATAAAAAATTTCATGAGCGGCAATTTTTTAATTAAAAATTTCTCTACTATTCCAATTTCATGTCTCCTCTATTTACAAATTTAATCATTTCCTTATCGATTTGCCAGTTTACTATTAGTGGTTTTCAACAAATTCACACATATTTAATAACAAAAAAATACAACAAAACCTCTGCTAATCAAGCCTTACAATCATTCTTCTTTATTTTTAGAAATGCGGTATCGAGGGAGTTGTACATAAAATATACTTCCCTCGCCCTCTTGACTATTAAACCAAATTTCTCCATTCATTGCTTTTACAATATTTTTAGCCATAGCCAATCCAAGGCCCATACCGGAGCCTTTGGTCGTAAAATTGGGTTCAAAAATATTATCTTGTTCCTTTTCCGGGATACCTATTCCGGTATCTTCCACAGTAATTAAAATACCGGTATCTTTTTCTTGGACACTAACCATTATCTCTCCCGTTTCACTCTGAGGAAGAGATTGTATGGCATTCTGTATCAAGTTTGTAAATACGCGTTCAATCTGATCTTCATCTCCATATACGGGCAGGAGATGTTCAGGAATTTGGGTATTAAAAGTAACATCCGGGGT
>CAZIGO010000157.1:0-5890 GCA_964538595.1 uncultured Chitinophagales bacterium
CTTGAATTACTGAACATCTATCCTGATACGATACACTTTCATTTTGAAGAGATAATTACAAAACAGGTCCCCGTTGATTTGCGCGCTAAAGTGTCTTTTAAAAAACAGCGGGGGTTGGCCGGGAATATTAAAGTGGTCCCTGACAGCATCCAGTTAAAAGGGCCCGCCAGTTACGTAAAAAGGCAGCAACTTTGGCCCACTGAAAAAGTGGAGCTGCTAGAGTTGAAAAAAACGACGGAAAAAGAAGTGGCATTGATGGCGCCCCGCCGCAATGAACTAAACATTCAACCGTCGCACGTTAAAATTATTGTTCCTGTCACTACGTTGACGGAGTTTGAAATAAATGTTCCCGTTACTGTAAGTAATCCACCTTCGGCTCTCCAAATTTTGGTATTTCCTAAGAAAGTGTCGGTCATCGGGCAGGTTTCCTTAGACCAGTATGAATCAGTGACCCCCGACCTGTTTACAGTGGTAGCGGATTTTACATCGGTGAATATAAAAAAAGAGCAAGAGGTGTCGCTTGATATCAAGGAGTCTCCGCCCTTTGTGGAAAACTTGCGCATTAACCCGGAGTCGGTAGAGTTTATTGTTCAAAAAGAGTAACTATGTTAAAAGTGGGTGTAACAGGTGGTATCGGTAGTGGTAAGTCGATGGTTTGTCGTATATTTGAGATAATTGGAACCCCGGTTTATAATGCTGATCAACGGGCTAAGGAATTACAAGAAGAGTCAAAGGACGTAAAAGATCAGATCGAACAACGGTTTGGGGCTTCGATTTATGATAAAGTGGGTTGCCTCCGGAAAAAGCGATTAGCCGATATCGTGTTTAATGACGAGGAGGCTTTACAAGATTTAAATGCCATTGTTCATCCGGCGGTGGCAGAGGACTTTAAGGGATGGATTAAGAATTATAGCGAAAAATCATATATTGTAAAAGAAGCCGCTTTGATTTTTGAAGCGGGAAGCGACCGGCAATTGGATAAAGTGATTACGGTAAGCGCTCCCCGCTCCCTCCGGATCCATCGGATTAAGAAGCGGGATGAAGTATCGGAACAGGCGGTAAAAAACCGGATGAAAAGACAATGGCCGAGTACTTATAAAGAAAAAAAAGCCGACTTTGTTATTTATAATGATGAAAAACAATCCGTTATTCGTCAAGTGTGGCAGATTCATCAAAAGCTGGTGGATGAAAGATCATAAGATAGGGCAGGGGAGCATTGTTTTGCTCGTATCGATGATAGTGGGATGCCAGACATTTGCTCCCCAGCGAGCATCGACCGATTTTGAAGTGGTACGCGCAACAAAACAAAAATTTATGGGAGGAGCGCCCGGTTCGGGATCTAGCGTGCATTATAACTTTTATGCTATCAACCATCGCTCAAAAGCGGTGATCATCGATTCAGTATGGATAGGAGGGGAAAGATATTGTCCCACTTTTCCTAAAAAACCCGGTAAAGGGGAAAGGGATACGCTCTTGTTCCGGGTTATTAAACATTTTGAGGGAACACTGATTAGGAAACCACGCCAGAAAGAAGCTGAAAGGGATACCTCAAAAAGGAGGGTTAATGATGCTAACCCGCCCGAATATGAAGGAGCAGCCCTTATCCGGTTTCATTGGAAAAATGATCATCACCGGGTGGAGATTGACTCCTTTGTCCAATTGCGTACTATTTCTTATCCGTAAATTGAGGAAGGGCGATATCTTGTTGCAAAAGGCGGGAAGCTTTTTGTGTATCATCTTTCATGGCCTTGATCAAATTGGACCGGCTGTCAAATGATTCCTCGCCCCGTATCCATTCAATAAAATAAACTTCGATATTTTCGCCGTAAATATTTTGATCAAAATCGAATATATAAACTTCTATGGCAGGAGTAGTATCGAAAGTAGGACGATGACCCAGGCTCAATACCCCATCATAAATCGTGTTTTGTACCTTTACTTTAACGGCATAGACCCCATCGGCCGGCAATATCTTATGTTCATCCGGCGGCTGTATGTTGGCCGTGGGAAATCCTAATTGATGGCCCCGTCGGTCTCCTTCGATAACTTTGCCCTGTAAAGGGAAATAGTGTCCCATCAAGCGATAGGCTTCGTTAACCCGGCCGGACTGTATTGCCTTTCGTATCTTGGTGGAACTGACACTGATGTCATCGACCAATTGTTTTTTAATCTCTTCCACTTCAAAACCCAATTCCGGTGCTACTTGCCGCATAAAGTTGATATCGCCGGCCCGGTCTTTACCGAAGCGATGATCATAGCCGATAACAATTTTAAAGGGGGCAATATGACGGACCAAAAAGTTTTCGATAAAAGTGCGGGGCGACTGCTGAGAAAATTTTTTCGTAAAGGGCGTGACAATAAGATGGTCGATGCCATAATAATCCAAAAGCTGAATTTTTTCGGGCATTATAGTAATGAGAGAGGGCGGAGAAGAACTGAGAACAATGCGGGGATGGGGGGAGAAGGTAAGGAGTACTGTCTCACCGTTGTGGGCAGAAGCGATATGGTTGAGGCGTTCGATAATTTGTTGATGGCCGGCATGTACTCCGTCAAACGTGCCGATAGTGAGGACGGGCTTTGATATTTCCGGTAATTCGGTTATATCACGATGTACTTTCATGAGCCGCATTTTTGATCATCTCGATATAGGTGGGGACTTGCCAGGCCTCCTTAACGTGATATTCCCCGATACGTAAGCGCCGTAACTCCGCCAAATAGCCGCCACTCTGGAGGGCTTGCCCAAAATCATAAGCCAATGAACGAGCATAAGTGCCAATACTGCACTGCAATGTAAAGGTAACATCATTTTGCTGAAATTGGTGTATTATAAAATTGTGGATGATGACCTGTCGGGGGGGGACCTTTACTTTTTGGTTTTTGCGAGCTTTTTTATAGGCCCGCTCTCCCTTAATTTTGACGGCAGAATGGGCCGGCGGGTATTGGTGCTGGGTACCGATAAATTGCTTAGCGGTTTCCCGGATTTTTTCTTCTGTAATATGCGCTGTCGGGTAGGTGTGATCGATCTCGGTCTCGGCATCATAGGAAGGGGTGGTAGCGCCGAGCCGGATAACGCCGCGGTAAGTTTTGGGCTTTTCCTGGAGCTCGGATATCCGTTTGGTATAGGCCCCCACGCCCAATATAAGTAGACCGGTGGCTAAAGGGTCCAGCGTACCGGCATGCCCCACTTTGATCCGTTCTTGGAGAATATATTTTTGCAGGGCATGGCGCACCCGTTTTACTACGTCGAAAGAGGACCAGCCATAAGGTTTGTCGAACAATAAAAATTGACCTGACTGGAAGTTGTCTGCTTTTAATCGGGGTATCATAGGATATTTGCAAAGATAGCTATTCCGCCGATGAAAAAACAATAAAGGGAAAAATAATAAAGTTGCATCTGACGTACGATACGTAACATCCATCGGCACGCAAAGTAACCCGAAACAAAGGCTGCCACAAAACCGACAATGAGTGGGATAGCTTTGATAGTGGGAGCCGGTTGTTGACTCAGCTCAACCACCTGTAAGAGAGTAATCCCTATAATGGGGAGTAATACCATTAGAAAAGAAAACCGGGTCGCTTTCTCTTTTTCTATCCCTACTAACAGGCCCGTGGCAATGGTTGCGCCTGAACGCGAAATACCCGGTAATACGGCAAAAGCTTGCGCTATCCCGATAATAAAAGAATGGATAAATCCCACTTCCTTTTGTTGGGGCTTTTTAAAATGGGTGAATAATAGGAGTAAACCGGTAATTATTAACATACTGCCCACCAATATCAGATTGCCGGAAAAGATGGCTTCCACTTCTTCTTTGAAGAATAAACCGACGAGCCCGACGGGTATCATGGAGAGGAGAATGAAGAAGAGATAGCGAGTAGAAGGATTCCAGCGGAAATGGGAAACTCCCCGTATTAAGTGCAGGATATCTCGCCGGAAAACCACCAGGATGCTGCAAACGGTAGCAGCATGGACAATAATAGTAAAACTCAAATGATCAGTGTCTTGTATGTTTAACAACACATTGCCGATCTCAAGATGACCACTGCTGCTGATAGGTAAAAACTCGGTTAATCCCTGTACGATACCTAATATTAATGCTTCGATGATGCTCATGGCCTTAACTGCCCTGCTTTACTGCTTGCGACGACGTAAGATAACGTACATCTCAAATAGGTAGCCTAACATAATAATAATAGGGGCTATCGTAATGCGTAAAGGATGGTAAATTTCGTCGGCCTTAAACGTCTCAGGGTTACTGTCGCCTCCCCCGAGCATTAACAGGAATCCTAACGTGATAATACCGAGCCCGACACACATTAATATATAATCCTGCTTATTGAACAGAAACTTGTGTTCGTAATTGGATGATTTTGAGGGAGATTGTTGTTTTGCCATACTAAAATTTTAAGAGTTAATAGAGATCGTCCAGTCGCATCTTTAAATACTTCCTTACTGTTATTAACGTGCTGACCCACGAAATAATTATGCCGATTAAGATAACAAGTATAAATAAAATAACAAAACGGGGGATATCTTGGAGCAGTTTTAATTCGGGCAATTGTTGTTGGGCATAATAGAGGGTGCCTCCCAATAAGGAGACGGCTATAATACCGCTGATAAAGCCGTTGATGATTGCCTTTTTGACAAAGGGGCGGGTAATAAATCCCCAACTAGCCCCCACTAGCTGCATGCTTTTAATTAAAAAGCGGTTGGAGTACATCGATAAACGAATAGTGTTGTTAATAAGCGTTAGCGTGATCAGGAACAAGAGGGCGCTCAAGGACAAGATAATAATGCCGATAGTCCGTACATTTTTGTGGATAAGGGAGACCAGTGATTTTTCATAATATACATCTTTGATAATGGGTTTTTGGGCAAGCTTTGCTTCAATTTGCTTCAAACTGTCGGGGTTGGCATAAGGGGCATTGAGGTGTAAGTTGATGGAAGCATATAAAGGATTGTAACCCAACAAATCCAAAAAATCCTCATCAATTTCCTGGCGCAAGGAAGCAGCGGCCTCTTTTTTGGATACAAATTTAGCTTGCTTGGTATAAGGGGCGGCTTGCACTGTTTTTTGAAGACGGAGTACATCACCCTCGCTGCTATTGTCCTTCAATATAAGGGAGACCTCTATTTTTTCTTTAAAATAGTCGGATAGCTCTTGAGCATGGAGTACAATGAGACCCAGCAATCCTAACATATATAAGACAAGCGCAATGCTGATAATAGAGTATAAATAGTTGGGACGATATTGTTTAGATGTTTGCTTGCCGGCTTGATGGGGCATAAAACTTCGTTTGACAGCCACCTCAAAATTACTAAATAAAATGTAAAGATAAGAAGGATTTTTCTTTTACATTTGAATTACAAAGCGTTGTATATAGCGAGCATCAAACTTTTATAATTATTTTTTGTCTTGTTATAAATCTAAATATCAAATAAAATAATTATGATTATGGGAAGAGTTAACCTTAAGTTAATCGCTGTCGCCTTAATTACGGGGGCTATGTTATTCAGCTGTAAGTTTAAACAAATGGTGAAAAAAGCCGAAAATGTGGATTATACGGTCACACCCGATCCATTGGAGGTACATGCAGATAGTATCTCAATTGAGGTGAAAGGTAATTTCCCGGAAAAATACTTTCATGAAGAAGCCGTTGTAGAGGCTACACCCGTCCTTAAATACAGCGGAAAAGAGATGAAATTTGGTACGGTCAAAATTCAAGGTGAAGAATTAGAAGGAGAAGGAGCTAAAATTAATTATAAGAAAGGCGGTGACTTTACTTATTCGGCCGCTATTCCTTATGAAGATGGTATGGAACAAGCTGAATTAGAATTGCGCGGTGAAGCCCGCTTGCCTAAGAAGGATAAACAAGCTGAGCTGCCGACCGT
>CAZIGO010000158.1:0-5556 GCA_964538595.1 uncultured Chitinophagales bacterium
AAATCACAATTCCCAGCTGATTGCTCTACTGTTGCATTTGCCCCTTGAATTCAGCTGATATTAAGTTCCACACTTGTTTTACTGAAAGCAGCTATAATCCAAAGGAGGGCCTCTACTCGTTTGGACTTAATGTAACGCCAATTACCAATATATCATCTATTTGTTCGGGCTTTTCATCATAGGGGCCCGGGTCATTCATCCATTCATGTAAAACTTGCTCCAAATGTTGGCGTTGTTCTTTCAACGACTTATCCTGTATATCTAATAATAATTTTTTAAACCGTTTGTACATAAATTTTTTTCCCCGTGGTCCACCGAATTGATCCGGGTACCCATCGGAAAACATATATAACGTATCATCTTTCTGGATAGACAGCTTCTGCGCCTTAAAAGGTTTGGTTTCTGCTGGATAAAAACCGATGGGTTGGGCATCGGCTTTAATTTCATATAAAATATGACTCTCATTCTCTACTGCTTTTTCATATCGAGCACTATCCTTTTCGAGCGCCGATTTATCTTTCTCTCTTACCAGGTAAAGCGGGTTATTAGCGCCGGAAAAATAGAGTTTATTATCCGATTTATTAAGCATACACAATGCAGCATCCATGCCATCTTGAGTTTGCCCTTCTTCACCAGTTTGTTTAAGCGCATTAATAATCCCTTTACGAACTTCATCAAAAATGTGGTTGGGTTGCGTCAGTCCTTTTTCATTAACTGCTTCATTTAAGAGGGCTGCACAAATCATACTCATAAAAGCGCCGGGTACGCCGTGTCCCGTACAATCAGCAGCAGAGAATAACACTTTATCATCTCTTTCTTCAATCCAATAAAAATCACCACTTACCACATCCTTGGGTTTAAAAAGAATAAATGAATCGCGAATCAGTCGTTTACGTTTTTTCTCTCTTGGTAAAATGGCATTTTGTATGCGGCTGGCATAATTAATACTGTCCATAATGTCTTGATTCTTTTGTTCTATCACTTTCTTTTGCTTTTCAATTTCATCCTTCTGCTCTACTACCTCTTTGGTGCGCTCTTGCACTTTTTCTTCTAACACCTTTTTTTCTCTTTGTAACCGACGCTCCCGGAGCTTTATGAAACCATAAATAGCAGCCATAATAAAGAGCAGACATACACTATAGAACCACCATGTTTGCCACCACGGAGGTAAAATAGTAAAGTGGAAAGTGGTGGGGGTTTTATTCCATAATCCATTGGCATTAACCGCTCGAACTTTAAAAACGTATTCTCCCGGTGACAAACCAGAGTAAGTTACTTTATTTTTAGAGGAAGGAGGGGACCAGTCCTTTTCCCATCCTTCCAACTTATATTGATACCGTACTTTTTCCGGGTTACTTAATGAGATGCCAGAAAAGTGAAAAGTAAGATGATTCTTTTTATAATTCAGGGAAGGTGTAGCAGGTAAATTAAACCATGGCGAGATACTATCAGCAATATTGGTCCATTTGACATCATCAAAAAAGAGATCAATATCAACAATATTGGTGGCCGGTGGAGGCAACGAATCTTTTTCAAGATAGGGATTATACATGGTAATCCCTTCTACAGTTCCCAGCCAGATATTGCCATTTTGATCCCGACAAATCGCATTATCATTACATTCAATTCCATTAAAACCATCGGTGGCGTTATAATTTTTTACCTGTTTGATAGCATATTGATGGTTCAAAGATATTCTGTCAAATCCTTTATTGGTGCCTATTATAAGAGTATTTTCATCATAAAACTTGAGTGACTTCAGATTGTTGGAACTCAATATACTATCGTTAGCCACAAATTCAATTGCCGTGCTATCCGGCTTTTCTTTATTAAAACGGTATAACCCTCCCCCTTTCGTCCCTATCCAAATATTGCCTGCCGGACCTTCGGTGAGAGCATTAACTTGTTTGTGATTCAGCCCCTCTTCTTGATCAAAAGTAGTCAGATACCTATCCCCTTTATATCGAGCTATACCGCCGGCTAGGGCAAACCAGATGTTATCTTTACTATCTTTAATAATATCATTTACTCCATCGGCTTCGACCTTCATTTTTTTCATAGAAATATTCATAAACTTTCTCCCATCGAACTCACTAATTCCACCTGCCGTTCCACACCACACCATACCAAATCTATCCACGAAAATACTACTGACCCGGTTATTTTTGAGTCCCTCCTTAACCGTAAAATTCATAAAGTTTTGGCCATCAAACTTCATGATACCTTGTTTAATTGTACTCATCCAAACATTATGATTGTGCGGATTTGCTATAGCAATATCGGTGATATAATCGCTCACCATTCCATCATCGGTAGTATAATTTCGAATGGACAGCTGCCCATTATTTTTGAATTTCAAATTTATCACACCTCCTCCATCCGTGGCCATCCAAAAAGTTCCAGCACTATCTTGATCAATCGCTTGTACATTATCACTTAATAAGCCATCGTCTTTGTTAAAATGAGCAAAATGAGACCCTATAAATTGACACAAGCCATCACCATTTGTCCCCATCCAAAGCTGGCCTTCCCGATCTACTAAAAGAGAAGATATTTGGTTTGTCGGTAACCCCTCTTCTATGGTGTATTTAAACAACTTGTTATCTTCATATAAAAATACACCCTTTTTTCCCGAAGCCATCCAAACCTTCCCGTCAGGAGTAGCCCAGATATCCCATATACTCCCCTGTTCAAGCTCGGGAAAACGGATCACCTTTCGTTGCTTGCTTTTATTTCCCGGTTCCACTTTAAAAACTCCCGAATTATATGTTCCAAACCAGAGATTACCTTTTTGATCGGCTTCAATACATAATAAACTATTACTGGGGACGTCTGCTCCTTTATGCAATACAACGATATTGTAACCCTTTGTCGTATCTTTTTTATTAGGTGTTAAAATATGGATACCTCCATACAGTGTCGCTAACCAAATACGACCGTTCTTATCTTGATGTATGTCGAAAATAGTTCTACTCCGGAGGCCTTCTTCTTGGGTAATCGTATGTACAACAAATGAGTCTTGAGGCTTAGAATAATCAATAATATTCACGCCTCCATCATCACTTCCTGCCCAGATCTGATGTTGTTGATCCTCATAAAAAGAAATAATCGTACTCCCTGACAAACCATTATTTTCATTAATTGTTCTAAACTCCCACCCATCAAAAACACTTATGCCGCCGTCGGTACCGATCCATATCCATCCCCGGCTATCCTCATAAATAGCTCGCACTACATTACCTGCTAAGCTTTCTTCAGTAGTATAAGTTTTGAAGTCATGACCATCAAAACGACACAACCCTCCTCCATCAGTACCAACCCAAAGATATCCTCTTTTATCCTGCTCTAACGCGTATATATTGGATTGGGGCAAGCCATCTGCAATAGTATAAGAGCGAAAATTATCATGGCCGGCGATAGGAGTTAATACTTGGCCCTTCAAATCCATCGGAGAAACACAAATACTCAATATGACTCCCATAAACGTAATAAAGCGTAGGAGATCCATCATTGAGGGAACCGAAATTATTCGTGTCATGATGAAGTCATCTTAAACAAAAACGGTCTCATTGATTTTTTTGCATAAAGATAAACTGGCCTCCTTCATCTCCCGTATCCTGAATGGGAGAAAGTTTGGGTGTTTGCTCCGAATTGTTAACCACAGGTATTTTGATTTTATTATAAAGCTCACCCGCTGTTAACATTTTTTTGTTATTTCTCGTTAATGACTTCAGAAAATAGTATGTAAATACAGAATGGCCTTCCATACCACTATCCACCACGGGTTCTACTCCACCTGAGGTTAAGGCCTGACGAGATAACCGTCGATGTACTTTTCGATAATATTTTTTAGAATCTTCAAACGGGACAGAAACGGTGTTGCCCCGGAATATATCTCCACTGAAACAAGCGTCAGAGACCAAAAGCGTATGTTTTGTATTTATACCACCTAAGTATGTTTGTATATCAGAATTGGATATGTATTCTACCGTCGATTTGGAAGAGGCATCGACCGGTACCCAATAACCCTTATCCAACTCTTTCTTAAAATCACCATGGCCGGAATAGTATACTAACAGATTGTCTTTAGGGGTAAGATTATCTACCAACCATTCCAATTTTTGTATGATATTACTTCTTGTTGCCTCCTCATTATAAAGGGTCATGATCTTATCAAAATTATACTTGTTACGCAAAATCTGTTCGACAGACTGGGCATCATTGACCGCATTTTCCAAAGGATTCCATTCGCCTTTGTAGTCATTAATCCCTATAATGAGAGCATAATATTTACCAATCTGCATAGACTTTGATTCCGAAACATTGAGTCCTTTGAGCATATCGCCTCCGCCCCTGTAATCGGGTTTTGGGGGTTCTTTTTGAGCTAAAGTATATTCTTCTTTACCGGGTAATTTTTCATTGAGTTTCACTTTAAGAATTATATCACTGGCATTGGTGTAGGCCACATTTTCTAGGGTCAATCCTAAATTGATCGTCTCTTTTTCAAATTTTTCATTAGCATAAAACTGCATCTCTACTGTTTTCTCTTTACCCGGCGGTATGGAAGAAATTTTTTCTTTTAATTTATTTACTGCCAACACATTTTCAGGTAATAAAAACTTTACCCCGACATCTTTAGCAGGAGCTTTAGAAGTATTTTTCAATTGCAAGCGTAATGTGATAGGAGCGCCAATTTCAGCTTTACCAGTGGAGGAGCTAAATTCATGCCCGGTAACCATTACATAACTGTATTGCTGAGCCCCTTTTGTCTGAAAATTGGCTCGTAACGAAGAAGGATTATGACCATTGGCTTCTTTTATGGATATTATAAAACTGCTGGAGGTGGTTACCAAATCTTTTTTAGGGGTAATGGGAATAGTAACCTTCTTTTCTGTATGCGGTCCCATATTCCCCACTTTTACTTCCTCCTTAAAGTCCAGCCCCTCCACATGATCCTTAAGAGAAACATGCGCCGTGACATCGTACGCTTTTCCCTCTCCTTTGTTTTTAATAGTAAAAGTGAGCTTTGGCTTTTCACTTGTTTCAATGATATCATTTTGATTTTGTTCCTGTATTTTTACCGGTGAGGTAACCAACTTAGGACTCGCCTTTGAACTTTCTACAAACTTTTTCTTCCCAATATCTAATTCCTTTACATCCCAAACTTTAAGCGTACCTCCATTCCCTACGGACACCATATAATCGCCATTGTCAGCAAATTCCACAGCCGTTATCCCATTTTCATGAGCAGTAAGCTCTTTGATTACCTGTCGGGTCTCCATATCCCAAATAATTATTTTATTATTAGCTCCCGCCGCTGCCATATACTGCACATCAGGACTAAAGGTGACCGTATTGACCTTATCGCCTATATGATCAGAAGAAAACACTTTATCTCCCGAATAAGCATTCCATAATTTGACACTACCCTTTTTGCCGGCACTGGCAATATAAGAACCGTCAGCACTATACGCTATATCGAGGATTTTACCTTGTTCTGCTTTAATCGTTTTGTGTAATTGTCCATTTTTGTCCACTTCCGGGACCCTAATACCG
>CAZIGO010000158.1:5566-5838 GCA_964538595.1 uncultured Chitinophagales bacterium
CATTTTTGGCCACCCATATGCGAACAGCTTTGTCATCCGAGCCGGTAACAAAGTATTGACCATCCGGACTAAATGTTACCGCATTCACATCTTTATCATGTTGTTTTAGTGTTTGAAGTAAATTCCCTTTGTTATCCCACAACAAAACGTCTCCATTTTTAGAGCCACTGACCACATCTTCATTAATAGGATTAAAAGCTACACAAAGGGCTTCACTTGTATGATCCTGGAGTAAATTTTGGGGGGTCCCTTCTTTGCTTTCAAACGTAATG
>CAZIGO010000159.1:0-2830 GCA_964538595.1 uncultured Chitinophagales bacterium
GTCTTAGAAAAAGTGGGTGAGTGGGGAGGGTGGTGTGAAGAAGACCATTGACCGAGGTGGTTGTTGATAAGGGGTAGCAGTTGGGTGGGGAGATTACCGGTGGCAATGATAGTTGTATGGGCTGGACGATAGTATTTTTGATAGAATACTTTGAGTTCTTGAGAGGTACGGTTTGAATAGTCATGGGGTTGCGGAAAATAGCCGTAAGGATGATTACTGCCAAATATTACTTCATAGCTTTTATGCCGGGCGACGAAACTCGTTTCTTTATGTTGTAGTTGAAGCGTCTGTTTTTTGTTCTGTCTCAGCGTGTTGAGTTCTTCTTGCGGAAAAGTGGCCTCGGCTAACATAGAAGTGATAACGGGTAAAATTTGTGACAGAGACCTGTTTAAACAGTTGACGGATAAGAGTACATAGTCGTCTGTTTGTTGTAATTGCAGATCTACTCCGTAATAGTCAATATAATGTGCAATTTCTCTGCTGGTATATGTCGTTGTGCCTTCTCGTAGCATATCGAGGGTAAGGGAAGCGATGATGGGATGAGAGGCTTGCCAACTGCCGGCTTCAATAATAATATCTAATTGAGTGAGAGGCGCATCGCCCTGGTGTAAGGTATATAATGGAATATCGTTATCTAATTGATGGACGGTGGGTTGCGGGAGTGATATGTCTTGAAGGGATTGGAGAGAAGGGGGAGTGGTGCGATCGAGAGAAGAAGACATGTTATTCTTTATTTGTTGATTGATAATACAAAGTATTAGAACGATGAGGAGACAGTTGGTCAGTAGTAACTTCTTTTATATGTTTTGCGGCTATAGCTTGGTAATGGGAAATTTCTTCGCCCAAAAGATCCGCATCTCCAAGGTTTTCAAAATAGCTGAGATAGAAGGCCTTAGCGGGCAAAGAGACTATTCCTCGCTGCTTTCGGCTTTCCACTTTATTTTTTACTTTTTCTAGCTCATTATCAGTCGGGCCTTCTTCGGCTAATCGAGCTACCTCTTCTTCTATAGCTTTATCAGCTTCGGCAAAAGAAGTGGAAGCATGCAGGTCTCCTTCTATCAAAAATAGTCCTTCGTCCGTATTACCGGTTATATAGGCATCGATACGACTGAATAATTCTTTTGATTTAACAAGTCGTTGATAGAGGCGGGAAGAGTGACCATTGGCGAGTAGGTCGGATATAAGATCGACAGCATAGTATTCATCGCTTCGCCGTTCACTCATCCGGTAAGCTTTATATATAGCAGGATAGGGGACGGGAGCTTTTACCGTAGTTTGACGGGAGTTCTCTTGGGTGGGCTCTTGAGGAAGTTGACGTTGGGGAACATCTCCCGAGGGTATATCGCCGAACCATTTTTCAGTAAGAGAAAATATGTCGTCAGCTTTTACATTGCCGGCAACACATAATATAGCATTGTTAGGGCGGTAATAGCTAAAAAAGAAATCTTTAATCTGAGACAGCTTGGTCTGTTGGATGTGTTTTAGGTTTTTCCCTATCGTCGGCCAGCGGTAAGGGTGCTTTTTATAAACCAAGGGACGAAGGTGAAGGTCAACATCACCATAAGGTTGATTGAGGTAACGCTCTTTGAACTCTTCACATACTACTTTTTTTTGTGTGTTTAACGTAGTTTCATTAAAGTTGAGGGAAAGTAAGCGATCCGACTCTAACCAAAAGACGGTTTCAATATTTTGGGGAGGAATTATATCGTAGTAATTGGTGATGTCTTTGCTGGTGAAAGCATTGTTGCGCCCTCCTGCCTTTTCCATTTCTTGGTCGAAATTATCTACATGCTGTGAACCTTCGAACATCAAGTGCTCAAATAAATGGGCGAAACCCGTATGGGAGGGTTGCTCATCACGACCTCCTACGTCATATAATATATTTACCACCGCAGAAGGGATATGCTCATTCTCATGTACTAATACAGTAAGCCCGTTATCGAGTTGGTGTCGTTGATAAGACAGCATAAATAAAAATTCTAAGCGTTAAGAAGCGGGGAAGGGAGAAGTGTTATACCTTCATCAGCTCCTTTTTCTTCGCTTCAAAATGTTTATCGATGAGTTCATTATATTTGTCGGTAAGTTCCTGTATTTCTTTTTCTGACTGACGTAAACCGTCCTCGGATAAACCCTCTGATTGCAACTCTTTTACTTTATTATTGGCTTCTTGGCGAGCTTTACGGATTGTAATACGCGCATCTTCAGCCTGTTTTTTTATCTGTTTGACCATCTCTTTTCGTCGTTCCTCTGTAAGCGGGGGCATCGGTAAGCGAATAACTTCTCCATCGTTTTGGGGGGTAATCCCTAGGTCAGATTTTTGAATTTCTTTTTCAATAGGCTCAAGCATCTTTTTTTCCCAGGGCTGTACTAAAAGAGTTTTCGCATCAATATTTTTAACCGTAGCTGCTTGAGTAATAGGGGTGGCTACACCGTAATAATCGACGGTAATGTCTTCAAGCATGTCGGGACTAGCTTTGCCGGCTCGCACTTTAGTGAGCTGTTTCTTGAAATGATCTAACGCTTTTTTCATTTTTTTCTCGGCATTATTGATATAAGTATCGGGATTGGCCATAAAAAAGCGATTTTAATGTAAAGTTATGAAACTAATGTGCCTACATGTTTGCCATCGATAACTTTCTTCAGGTTACCGGGCTTGGTCATATTAAAGACAATGATAGGTAATTTATTTTCGTTGCATAAAGTAAAAGCGGTCAAGTCCATTACATTGAGGCTGTTTTGCAGCACTTGTTGAAAGGAAACTTTTTTATAGCGCTCGGCTTTTTTATCTTTTTCAGGATCAGAGGAGTAGACCCCATCTACCCGAGACCCT
>CAZIGO010000159.1:2840-5834 GCA_964538595.1 uncultured Chitinophagales bacterium
CGGCCGAAATTTCTACTGCTCGCAGGGAAGCGGCAGTATCAGTTGTAAAATAAGGATTGCCGGTCCCTGCACCAAAAATGACGACACGACCCTTTTCGAGGTGGCGAATAGCTCGACGTCGTATATAAGGCTCGCAAATTTGCTCCATCTTGATAGCAGAAAGTAGGCGAGTTTGGACATCTTGGCGCTCTAGTGCATTTTGTAAGGCCATCCCATTGATAACGGTGGCTAACATCCCCATATAATCTCCTTGTACTCGGCTAATACCCGTTTCACTGGCCTGTAATCCCCGGTAAATATTTCCCCCGCCGATAACAATGGCAATTTCTTTACCGGCTTCATTTACCGCTTTTATATCTTGGGCATATTGCTGGATGCGGTCTGCATCAATACCGTAATTGTCTTCACCCACTAAGGCTTCACCACTAAGTTTGAGTACTACCCGCTGATAACTCATTGTTACGGCTTTGTTAGGGGGCGATGGGTGCTTTGTTTGAGGGTTACCCTTATTCGCCCACTTCTATGCGAATAAAATCATTAATCTCTAAATCACTATCTGCCTCTTCCATCATTTGCTTGACAGACTTTTCACTGTCTTTTACATACACTTGATTCAATAAAGTATTTTGGTTGAGAAACTTATTAACTTTTCCCTCGACAATTTTTTCGATAATATGATCGGGTTTATCTTGTTCTTTGGCTTGATCACGGGCTACTTCCTTCTCCTTGTCAATAGTGGCTTGATCCACATCCTCTTTAGTAATAGCAAGCGGATTCATGGCAGCTATTTGCATAGCCAGATCTTTCCCCACTTGTTGCGCTTCATCACCACTTTTGTTGAGGCTCACTAAGACACCGATATTATTACCGGCATGTATATAGGAAAGTACGGTTTCTCCTTCGAGCTTTTTATAATGGGAAAATTCCATTTTTTCACCAATCTTGCCCATCAATTGGTTAATTGATTCTTCGATGGTCAAGTCTTCTATCTGCTCAGATAATAGAGAAGATTTATTATCCGGATATTTTTTTATTGCAATATCAGCTACTTTTTTAGCAAAATCAACAAACTCTTCATTCTTTGCGACAAAGTCCGTTTCACAGTTGATGTTAAAAATTATACCTTTTGTGTTATCGCTATTGGTTTTGGCCATCACAACGCCTTCATTAGCTTCTTTCTCAGCTCTTTTAGCTGAAACTTTTTGGCCTTTTTTACGCAAGAATTGAATAGCTTCATCAAAATTACCATCTGCTTCTTGTAAAGCCTCTTTGCAATCCATCATTCCTGCTCCTGTCTCTTGACGAAGTTTGTTAATATCTTCAACAGATACGCTCATACGATTGTAAAATTTTTAATAGGGTTAATGATTAAAGCTAGTTGGATTTTTTATTACCGCTCTTTTTATTTTTCTTTTTTTTGTTGCCCTGTGTCTTTTTTTGGCGGGCTTTCTTTTTCTTCTTTTGTTGTTTGGTTTCTTTAGTTTTCTTTGAAGCCCCCGATTTTTTGCTTTGTTGCTTGTTAGAACTACCGGATGATTTTTTCTTACTTTTTTTCGATTTCTTGGTTTTCTTACCAGATTTTTTAGAGCTCGATTTTTTCTTTTTAGAGGACTTTTTGCCTTTTTTCTTCGACTGTTTTTTCTTTTGCTTTTTGCCTTTCTTTTTGCTCTTCTTGCTTTTGCTCTTCTTTTTACTCTTTTTCTTTTTCTTGCCTCCTTTTTTCTTTTTCCCTTTTTTTGATTTCTTCTTTTTCTTTTTCTTCTTCTTGGCTTTTTCTTTTTTAAGTTTTTCTTTCTGTTTTTCTCGTTCTGTTAAACCTTCTTCTACTGCTTCGGCAAAATAGTCTACCATGAGCTTAATAGCTGTAGTTGAGTCGTCATTAGTAGGAATGGGATAATCTACATCATTCGGGTCAGCGTTGGTATCTACAAGCGCAAAAGTAGTGATATTTAATCGCTTCGCTTCTCTAACAGCAATGTGTTCATGGATGGTGTCTACTATGAATAGCGCTGCGGGTAAGCGTTTCATATCTGCGATACCGCCGAGTGACTTTTCCAGCTTGGCTTTTTCCCTTAAAATTTTTAGGCGTTCTTTTTTAGTGATATTATCAAAAGTACCATCCTTGCTCATTTGGTCAAAACGCTTCATCTTTTTAATAGAGCGTCGTATGGTACTGAAGTTGGTAAGCATACCTCCATACCAACGGTCGGTAACGTATGGCATATTAAGTCTTTCGGCGTGTTCTTCTACATATTCTTGAGCTTGTGTCTTAGTACCGACGAACAACACTTTTTGGCCGCGTTTGACCAATTCTTTTAATGCCTGTGCCGAACGCTGCATCAATTTAAGGGTCTTATTAAGGTCTATGACATGAATACCCTCTTTTTCCATAAAAATATAAGGCTCCATGTTAGGATTCCATTTGCGCTTCAAATGGCCTAAGTGAGCCCCTGTTTTCACTAAATCATCATGCTTGATGTTTTGCATTGCTGGTAACTTTTTGGAGTCCGATTAGAAAATTAACGTTTACTAAATTGAGGACTTTTACGAGCTTTCTTTCGTCCATATTTCTTGCGCTCCACAACTCGAGGATCACGAGTGAGAAGCTTTTCTTGTTTTAAAGGAGGTTTGTTTTCCTCATCAAATTTCACCAAAGCACGAGCAATCCCCAATTGTATTGCTTCGGCTTGCCCTTTTTGTCCTCCGCCGTAAACGTTGACTTTAAAATCAAAATCATTAATCGCTTCTAATACTTTTAACGGTCGTTCTATCTGTTGTTGCAGATGCGGTACCGGAACATGATCGGTGTAATCTTTTCCGTTCACCTTAATGTTGCCTTTGCCCTTCTGCATAAAAACTCGGGCAACGGCCTCTTTTCTTCTACCTAAACCATGATATTGTTTCATAGATCTTCAGCTTTGAGTTTTTCGGGTTCTAAGGATTGATGGGGATGTTGATCATCGGGGTAAACCCGCAAATTATCTCTCATAATTT
>CAZIGO010000160.1:0-5794 GCA_964538595.1 uncultured Chitinophagales bacterium
CGTCTTCTTTCTGGGCCGAAACTCCCCGTTGGTTATATTTTAGGTTATCGCTCATCGTCCTATTAATTTTTAGGTTTGACAATTGTATCTTTAGGTGTAGGGGTAGGAGCGGTGGTTGTATCAGTGTCAGTAGGTGTGGAGGAGGGAGAAAGTGTGTCGCTAGCAGGAGGAGGGGTTAACTGTGCTGAATCAACAGCAATATCTTCCGGTGATACCGATTCGAACTCGCGATCTATACCTACAACTTTAAAGGTAGTCCGCCGGTTACGTTGATGTTTCTTTTCCGGGCAGTCTACCCCATCATCACATTCATTGAGTAGCTTTGTTTCGCCGTACCCTTTGGGAATAAGACGATCAGCTGCTACCCCCTTTGATACCAAATAATCTACTACAGATTGAGACCGTCGTTGTGATAGTTTCATGTTATACTCGTCATTACCCCGGGAGTCAGTATGAGAGGCAATTTCTACTTTTAACTTAGGATTGGCTCTTAATAGTTGGGCTAACGTGTCAAGCGGGGGCGTGGCATCATCCCGTATTTTGGCTTTGTCATAATCGTAATAAATGTTTTCTATTACAAGTTCTTTTTCTTTGACGATCGTATCAAGTACCAGCTCCACTTTCATATTCACCCGCATTTTATCACTGCCTTTGTAGGTGGTCGTAGTAATTTCTTTTTCTTGCGTAAAATATCCCTCTTTTTTGGCGATAACTTGATAATCAGTTTGAGGAAAAAGGTCATATTGGGTCCATCCCGAATCAGAAGTATAGTTTTTATTTTGGACTGTATCTCCTTTTTGATTAATGTGTTGAAGGTTAACTTGCGCTAAGGGTAAGGGCATCTCTTTTTGAATCTCTTTGCCGGCTGTATCCTTTCGGAAAACTTTCTTGCGGACGATCACATCCAATTCAAAAAAGAGCGGTTTACGGAGAGTAAAACGGTAAATATCATCACTCCCTTTACCCCGGGGACGAGACGAAGAAAAATAACCTATCCCTGTAAAATAACCGCTTTGATTAATTTGGCGTCGTTGTTTTACCGTGATACCGAAATCATCTCCTCCGGAGTTCAAAGGATACCGCAGGTTTTTTACTTTCCAGGTTCCGTTTTTGCGATGGGCCCAAAAGATATCCAGCCCTCCCATTCCAATATAACCATCGGAAGAAAAATAGAGCGTACTATCGTTGATGAAAAAGGGAAACATTTCATCCCCGCTTGTGTTGATCCCTGGTCCCAAATTTTTTGGTGGCCCCCACTTCCCTGAACGGAAGGTACTGACATAAAGATCTTTTCCCCCTTGACCGCCCGGGGCATCAGCAACGAAATATAGGCGTTGGCCATGTGGACCTAAACTGGGTTGACCGACGTTAATAGTGGAGTCTTCAAATAAGGGGAGGGGTTTCGGTTTTTCCCATTGACCATTTGCTAATTTGTTGGACCAATAAATACGGCAGTAATCATCTTTTTTGCCAGGGCTTCCACATCGGGTGAAATAGAGCTCATTATAGTTATTATTGAAACTGGTGGCGCCTTCATGATAGGGAGTGTTGATTTTACCTTTTTCATTAAACAAACGTACATTATGTAATTCGCCGTCTTTTACTTCTGCAATAAAAAGATCGGAAAATTTTTCACCGGTCCATTCGTAGATCGACTCTCCGGTAGCCATCGGTCGTTGCGAAGAGAATACGATGTCCTCGCCGTAGAAAGTAGGCAGATAATCGCTGGCTTCTGTGTTAACATTTTGTTGGGGGGTAATAGTAATGCTACTGGGATTTTTCTTCCATTTCATGGCCTTACGACAGCCTTTAATGGCCCGGCGGGCTTTATTTTTGTTACTCGGGGCTCGTTTTTTGTAAAGTTTGTATTTTTCGATGGCTGCCTCATATTGTTCCTGTTGTTTTAACATCTGGGCGTGAGTATAAATAGCAAGGGGACCGTAATTGTGTTGAACAGCTCGCTCATACCATTTCTCCGCTTTACTGATTTTATTAGCTGCTCGATAAGATTCAGCTATACGAAAGGCTTTATTGGCTTTATTAACTGCTTGTTCTACTTGCTCATATTCTTTTTTGAATAATTCAGCAGCTCGCATATATTTTTTGTATTGAAATGCCTTTTCCCCGGTTTCCAGGGTAGGACCGGATGCACATTTCACCAAAATCAATGTAACTGCTAACAGGAGCCCTATTATACAAGAGTATAGAGCGGAAGGGTGGTATCGTGGCAAACCTTGCATGTAGCAATAAGGGATGTGGTTCAATAAACCCGTTTCAAAAGTAGTTATTATTTAAAACAACGAGAAGTGTTTCCCTTAAATTGTTGGTTAATAGATCAACGGTTGCATGCAACGGTAAGTGTAGTCCCCTTATTATACCTTTATTTTAAGGGAGTAGATGTACTGATCCTTGGTCGGTAAACAGAAAATACAAGCAATTATCTTATGAAAAGCATCTCGCGATATTTGGGGAGAGGCCAAGCTTCATCTGAAACGATCAACTCTAATTCGTCGATGTAATGCCGGATCTCTTCAAAGTAAGGTTTGACTTCATTACAATATACCGCTGACCGCTTGCGCGGTGACGATATATCATTAGCCTTGTCACGCTTGTCTTTCATTTCCGATACTTTTTCTTGTACCCGGTTCACTTTTTTACCGATACCTTCGATAACATCCCGTTGAACTTGGGTAATAGCATCGTCCATATCGATATTTTGTAAACCGCTCACATTATTTACCAGTTCAGTTTGGTATTCTAGGACAGCAGGGATGACGTGATTAAGCGCTAATTCTTCTACCATTTTAGATTCGATCTCAAGCCGCTTGGCATAATTATCGAGCCGTATATTATAGCGGGCTTCCAGTTCTCGTTCGGTAAACACTTCGTTTTCCGTAAAAACTTTTTTAGCCGATTTTTCAATATAGGCGTCCATGGCTTGAGGAGTATTTTGTAAGTTCTTAAGCCCTCGCTTTTTGGCTTCTTTGCGCCAGGACTCACTATAATTATCACCGTCAAACAGGATATCTTTGGATTTTTTGACATAATCACTTAAGACCTGGAGGATGGCCATATCCTTTTTCTCATCTTTTTCACGCCGTAAATATTTGACTTCTTCGCGGAATTTTTTGAGTTGATCCCCTACAATAGTGTTCAGCACGATCATAGGAAGTGAGCAGTTACTTGAAGAACCTACGCCCCGAATCTCAAACTTGTTGCCGGTAAAAGCAAAGGGAGAAGTGCGGTTTCGGTCCGTATTGTGCATGAATATTTCAGGTATTTTACTATGAATATCCAGTTTAAGTTGTTTTTTCTCTTTTTCAGATAAGGTACCGGTGGTGACACGTGTTTCTATTTCTTCCAGCACCTCACGCAACACTTCGCCGATATAGATGGAGATAATCGCCGGCGGAGCTTCATGACCGCCTAAACGATGGTCGTTACCGGCAGAGGCTATGCTGGCCCGGATGAGGTCATTATGATCGTGAACGGCTTTAATCGTGTTAATAAAAAAGGTTAGAAACTGTAAGTTAGTTTTCGGTGTGGTGCCCGGTGAAAGTAAGTTTTTCCCTTTATTGGTTTGCATGGACCAATTGTTGTGTTTCCCGGAACCGTTGAGGCCGGCAAAAGGTTTTTCGTGCCGCAATACTACCAAGTCGTGGCGGTGAGCCACCCGGTCCATCAGGTCCATTAACAACTGGTTGTGATCAACTGACAAGTTGCACTCTTCAAAGTAGGGGGCACATTCGAATTGACTGGGGGCTACTTCGTTATGGCGGGTTCGAATCGGGATGCCCAACTTAAACGCCTCCGTTTCTAAATCTAACATAAAGGCGTAGACCCGCTCATGAATTGAACCAAAATAATTGTCATCGAGCTGCTGATTTTTGGCGGGGGGTTGACCGAAAAGGGTTCGGTTAGACATAACAAGATCCGGACGAGAATAATACAGCGCTTCATCAATGACAAAATATTCTTGTTACCAACCTAAGGTAGGAGTGACGCGGTCGATACCTCGCTCGAAAAGTCGACAAACTTTAGTGGCTGCATGTTCTAATGAATAAAGAGATTTTAAAAGAGGAGATTTGTAATCAAGGGCTTCACCGGTATAGGCGACAAAGATGGTAGGGATGCATAATGTTTTTCCTTTGCCAATCTCCATAATAAAAGCCGGAGAGGATGGGTCCCACGCCGTATAACCTCGAGCTTCAAAAGTACTGCGCAGATCACCGCTGGGAAAGCTTGAAGCATCAGGTTCTTGTTGAACTAACTCATCCCCGTTAAAATTTTCAATAGCTTTGCCTTCTTCAGTAGGCGTAAAAAAGGCGTCGTGCTTTTCTGCTGTAGAACCGGTAAGGGGCTGAAACCAATGCGTGAAATGAGTAGCTCCCTTACTAAGCGCCCATGCCTTCATGGAAGAGGCCACTTGGTCAGCAATTTGACGATCGATCTTTTTACCGGTCTTGATTGAAGACATGACACTATCATAGACCTCCTCTGACAAATATTGTTTCATCGCTGCATCGTTAAAAACATGCTTACCAAAATACTCTGATACTTTTGAAGAAGGGGGAGCTGAACCGTTGGACTTTGGGCGTTCTAATATGGATTCAATAGCCTTAAATCTTTTTTCCGACATAATTTCGCTATTTTATGAAGCAGAATTAGTAACTGTTAATTAATAATCACAAATTTACTTTGCTTTCTCGATATTTGCGAAAATATTTTAAAAATTTTTCCACAAAATTAAGTTTTGTCCAATTTAGTCCTCTTAAAATTTAAAAATTTGCCCCTTTAAATCGATTTTATTTAAAAATAACCCTAAAAAAATTAATTTTGTTATAATTAATATAAGTTGTTTAATATAGTTTGGGCAAATGATTTTGGAATATTTTTTATGATAAAGACAATGATCGATCAAATAGGTAGAGAAGTGGAGGTACCTCGTTCTCCGCAGCGGATTATCTCACTGGTACCTTCTATTACTGAAACCTTGTTTTATCTTGGTTTGGATGAAGAAGTAGTCGGTATCACAAAATTTTGTATTCATCCCCGGGATAAATTTAAGGAAAAACCGAAGGTAGGGGGAACGAAAAAATTGCATTTGGATTGGATACGGGAGCAAAACCCCGATCTTATTATAGCCAATAAAGAGGAAAACCGGAAAGAAGATATAAGAGAGTTAGAGCAGGAATTTCCCGTTTGGGTAAGTTATGTCATTACGCTTGAAGATGCTTATAACATGATAGAAGACCTGGGAAAGCTGGTAGATCGGAAGGAGGGCGGCCAGCAATTAGTGGACAAAATACAACAGCGATTTAGTTATGTCACTGCTATGGAGCGAGCGCTGCGGGTGGCGTACTTTATTTGGCGAGATCCTTATATGGTAGTGGGCGGCGATACTTTTATTAATTCTTTGTTAAAAAAGGTAGGATTTATTAATGTTTTTGAAGATGCAGGACGCTATCCCTCGATAACGGTGGAAGATATTGAGCAAGAAGATCCGGATGTCCTCTTCTTTTCTTCTGAGCCTTTTCCTTTTAAAGAAAAGTATGTCCGGGAATTTGAAAACAAATACGATCGTGCCCTCACTCAACAAGTCGACGGTGGTATGTTTTCTTGGTATGGAAGTCGATTGTTACAAACGCCCGAATATTTGAATCAATTGATAAAAACGCTTAACTTTCAAGTTAGCAGCTCATAGGCAGATAAAATGAATAAATTTATGATGTCAACCCTTTCAACTTTTACGGAAGAATTATAATTTTGCCTCATTAACCAAATGAAAACAACT
>CAZIGO010000161.1:0-5765 GCA_964538595.1 uncultured Chitinophagales bacterium
AATTAAGGGTTATGTAGCGGGGCGTGTCACTAAACCTTTTCTAATGGGCCAAGTCAAAACAGAGGGGGAAGTAGATACGACCATGGGTGAAGTCGTTGATAAGTTGTTATTATGGGGAGTTAACACTGGTTTTGGTGCGGAATATTTCTTTAGTAAGCATTTTAGTATTGGAGGAGAGTTTGGTTTTAGCGTGTTTTTAACCTCTGCTAGAAATAAAAGTAAAACTACTATCTATAACCCTAACACTGGGATTTCTCAAGAAACCACTATTACCCGGGAGGTACAGCCGAATATTAGCTCGACATATAATGCTTTATTTGTTAATTATTATTTTTAGTCGTCAGTTATCACAAAAGATATAACGGCTAAAGATCCGCTATATTTAAATTTTAACTACCCAGTTGTGTTTGTCTTCCTGTTCAGAATTGCGGATCAGTTCTAATTCTTCTTTTAATTCTCCCGAGACCGGTCGGTTATCTACATCCGGCAGTTGAATTTCTTTCCCTTGATAACCAATTGCATCGATTTGAGCTAAAGTGGCAGCAGTACCGGTGCCAAAAGCATCTTGCAACACACCCTTTTCTTCTGCCTCAGCAATTTCCTCTATTGACAGGTCGCGTTCTTCGACGGTTAAGCCTCGATCTTTGCACAATTGAATAATACTGTCGCGAGTCACTCCATCTAAGATAGTTTCACTCAAGGCTGGAGTAATAATTGTATCATCGATCATAAAGAAAATATTCATCGTACCACACTCTTGCACATATTTAAATTCGAAGCCATCCATCCACAATATCTGATCATATCCTTCTTCTTGCGCTTTTCTTAAAGGATGTAATGCCCCTCCATAATTACCTGCCGCTTTTGCATAGCCCGTTCCCCCCGGGAAGGCTCTTACATATTTTTCAGCCACTTTAAGTTTAACGGGTTTGGGATAATATGGGCCAACGGGACAAGTAAAGATCATAAATTTAAATGTGTCAGCCGGCTTGATGCCAATATATTCGTCAGTGGCAAACATAAAGGGGCGGAGATACAGGGCACTGCCTACTTGAGGGGGAATCCAGTCTTGGTCTAACTTGACGAGTTTTTTTAAAGCTTCCAAAAATAATGATTCAGGTATTTCCGGCATAGCCATTCTATGAGCAGAGCGATTGAACCGTTTGGCATTACGTTCCGGTCGGAAAAGTTGCGGATTCCCTTGCGGATCTTTAAAAGCTTTCATGCCTTCGAAGATTGATTGGCCGTAATGGAGGGCGGACATGGCTGGATTAATTGAAAGTCGCTGAAAAGGGACAATTCGTAAAGATTGCCACTCCCCATCTTTGTAATCGGCAATAAACATGTGATCAGCGAATTTCTTGCCGAATGGGATATTGTCAAAATCCAATTCATCAATACGGGATTGCTTGGTCTTTTCTACGGAGATATCATATTGAAAATCAACAGCCATAGCCAAATAAGTTTTTATGAACAATATGGGACATTAAGATAAGAATAAAGTTGATAAAAAAAGTAAGAAAATTTATAGGTCCTTTTTATTTTTTATCATCTTAACCGGTAGAAATACACTCATTATAGCGTGTATCTCAAAAAATGCTTTATGAGTAAGCAGAATAATTTACAAAAGCTATCGGTAAATCGAAATTTACAACATCAATTATTACAGGGCCATGTTTATCAGGGGGTACAATATGGAAAAGGAGAAAAGAGTGACTTGCCTGCCGAAGAGATTCAAAAGAAGGAAATTGTAATTGTAATCAACGATGATCAATCTGAATCGCTCTCTACTGATAGCGAACAATTATTGGAAAAAATATTGAAAGCGGTAAAGGTGGAGTGGTCACAAGTACACATTATTAACATTGCTTACCAAGAAAAATGGACCTTTAAGGAATTAATAAGTATTACTAATGTTTCTAAAGTAATATTATTTGGAGTATCCCTCTCAGATATGGGAGTTAATATTAACTCCCCGATGTATGAACTTATTCATTTTTATGACGTAAAAATTATAAAGAGCAAATCCCTAAAAGCGTTAAAGGACCATAAAGCCGATAAGAGAAAGCTATGGCAGTCGTTGCAAAAAATGTTCTCCGTTTCATGAATAAGAAAACATTGATAATGGCTACGGGTAACGCCCATAAAGTTGAAGAAGTGCAGCGGTTGGTCCCCGATTTTGTAAAAATATCGGGAGTAACCGAATGGGGGGAGACCGGTACGTTACCGGAACCTACTGAAACATTACCCGGTAATGCTTGGTCGAAAGCTGATTATGTGTATAAAAAATATGAGCATGATTGTTTTGCAGATGACACTGGTTTGGAAGTAGCAGCTTTAGAGGGCCGACCCGGTGTTTATTCGGCTCGGTATGGGGGTGAACAAGCTACTCCTTCAGAAAATGTTGATAAATTACTGCACGAATTAAGAGGGGTTGATGACAGGAAAGCGCAATTTAGAACAGTAATTGCCCTTTATTGGGGAGGAGAACAATGTGAGTTTGAAGGTCTCGTAAAGGGAAAAATCATCTATAGTCGCCGAGGAAATAAGGGATTTGGTTATGATCCTGTATTTCAACCCGATGGTTTTGATAAAACTTTTGCTGAAATGAGTTTATCTCAAAAAAATAAAATTAGTCATAGAGGGAAAGCGTTTCAAAAAATGGTGAATTTTATAAATAATAAATTAAATAAACCTCAATAAATTTTTTTACATTTCTATGCAACCCTGCACGATATATTTGCATCTATAAACTACAGATAAGGAAAAATGTCAGAAGAAAACAACAAACAGCAAGTAGAATACCAGCTGGTCAGACGCTGTTTAGATGGAGAAGCTGAAGCACAGAAGTTGCTGTATGAGCGCTTTGCCGGTAAAATGTTTGGAGTCTGCTTACGTTATACCAAAGATCACGCTACAGCTGAAGATCTTTTACAAGAGGGTTTTATCAAGGTTTTTAGGAAGTTAGATACCTTCCGCTTTGAAGGTTCCTTTGAAGGATGGGTCAGAAGAATTATAGTGAATACAGTAATAGAAAATTATAGAAAAAGTAAGCACTTGCGTGCTATCATTGAGTTGCAAGATTATCATGCGTCATCGATTGATAATGAAGCTATGGGAAAAATGACACGTGAGACGCTTTTAAAATTGATTCGAGAATTGCCCGAGGGATACCAAATGGTTTTTAACTTATATGCTATTGAGGGATACACACATAAAGAGATCGCTAAGGAGTTAGAGATCAGTGAAGGAACTTCAAAATCACAATTGGCTCGGGCTCGAAATTTATTAAAAGAGAAGATTTCAGAAATATATCAAGTGAAAAAAGCCGCATATGTCAGAGCAGAATAACATAGATGAACTTTTTCGCCGGCGTATGAAAGATTTTGAGGCGCAACCGTCGGAAGAAGTATGGGAAAACGTGGCGGATCATATCGATTCCTCTGCCCCTTCTCAACGTAAATTCAATTGGAAACCCTGGGCAGTAGCTGCTTCTCTATTTTTGGCTGTAATAAGTGGCTTCGCTTTAGGTGTTTACTACAGTAATACTTTTACTAGTGAAAACAGTTCCTCAAAAACACTTGTCTCTAATAAGGCGGGCCAACTGACGGATAGTAAACTGCTGTCTCAGCATATAATTACACAGGAAAGGCAAGAAGAGGAGCAAGAGGTTGATAGATCTTCCTCCTCACCTTCTCATACCTCTTCCCATAACAAGGGTAGAACTCCTTTGAAAACAAGAGATGATAAGACGGTTACTAAAGATGAGGAGCAGATGAGGGCTAATACTAATGAACAGACTTCTTCGGTAGAAACTGAGGAAAAGACAGAAGAGAGCCATTTATCGACTACTTCTCAAAGTAATTCACAATCAACTGTTACAGTGACAAGTGAGGAATCTCACTCCTCTACCAAAAACAAAGAATCATCAGTAGGGGATAAAACTTCGCAAATAGAGGAAGAAAATATCCAATCGATACCTACACTTGAAGCTAAGTCGATCCCTTTAAAAAATATTACTATTGCCATGAATCGTGCTCTTAATGATCATCATGAGTCGTTGTTAGCTAGCAGTGAGTCGCGGGAAGAGGTAGAAGAGCTATTTGATGAGCAAAGATCATTGATGCCCCGAGGTTTTTATGCCGGCGTGTTAGGTAAAGCTCACCATAGTTGGATACTGAATGAAGATCGTTTTGATCAAGGCAGTAGCGGTGATATGACAACCGCTTTTAACTTGGGCTCCAGGGTTGGAGTAAAGTTAGGGTATAGCATTTCCGATAAATTTGCTGTTCAAGCTGAATGGGCGCTTAATAATCAGGGGCACAAATATGAAGGCGTATTTACACGGGAAGTGAAAGTGAATTACTCTGAAGTTGCTGTTTTAACTAAATTTAGGGCCTCCAAATTGACGGGCGCACGAGCGCTTCCTATGGCTAACAGTATCTTGGTAGGACCGTATTATAGTATTTTACGATCAGCAGAAGTTGTCGATATCGGAGATCCCTCTACCGCTGTTAATCGTTTTAAAAATTATGACTATGGCTTTATTGCTGGGTTGGAACATGAACGATACTTGACTGATAAGGTTAGTTTGACATTGGGGGTTAGAGGCAAACTAGGCATCCACCATATAGGCAATGAAATTAACTATTCCTCCGAAACTCAATATTATAATGCCAGTGTGGGCTTACAAGTGGGGTTGAAATTTATTCAACCTAAACGAGGTTCCCTTCTTGGATTAAAATAGTTTCTATTATCAAAAAAAATCCCTTCCCGATGCAACCCTCTCTTTATTAATTGCATCTGTATTATAGCATTGAATCTAAATCAGCAGCTTATGAAAAATATAAGTAAAATAAAAGGGGACTTAATTAATGGGGTATATACTAAATTTTATTATGCTGGCCAGACCCTATGTTATCAGATCGTAGTCAACTATGGTAAGGGTAAAATACTATATAAGGATTTTAAACGTTATAAAAACTATCAAAATTACCACAGGCAACTTATTGGTGCTTTAAATTCCAATAAAGAAATAACGGCTGATTTTGTCATGCTGGATAATAATGAGAGACAAGTTGCTTCGTAAATCATTTTATTAAAATATTCCTCTCCTTACTTTGCTCTCATCCTTTATTTCTTAATATTATTTTATGTGTTTGTGTTCGATTGCTTTATTTAAAAATATAAAGTGATAGGCTACTATTTTTCTGATCCTGTATAGAAAAGAATAAGGGGTGGGATTTAATTAAGTATTATTTTTATTGATATAATTTAATAGCCGGCTCTCCCTTTACTTTTCTAAATATTTAATTATCTTTGAGAGCAAAAAAATATGGATTTTCCAGAAAATTTAATATATACCAAAGATCACGAATGGGTAAAAGTTGAAAATGGTGAAGCTTATATAGGTATTACTGATTTTGCCCAAAGCGAATTGGGAGATATAGTTTTTGTAGAAGTAGAATCAGTAGGACAATCCTTGGAGCAAGGCGATGTTTTTGGTACTGTTGAAGCCGTTAAGACGGTTGCTGACCTTTACATGCCTGCTGATGGTGAAGTGTTGGAATTTAATGAAGCGTTAGAGGATGCACCGGAAAATGTTAATGAGGATCCTTATGAAAAGGGATGGATGGTCAAGATTTCTGTAGAGAATAAAGGGCAATTGGATGATTTATTGGACGCTGATGATTATAAGAATGTGATTAATGAAGAGTAAACAATTGATATGACCGACGCACAGCATGTTTTTCCGATATAATGTA
>CAZIGO010000162.1:0-5407 GCA_964538595.1 uncultured Chitinophagales bacterium
GGACAAATGGGGGCTGGACGGGTTAATGCTGATAGTGCTTTAGCCTGTATGACACCAAAAGATACTACCAGTGGCGTAATCGCTGATAAATCTTCTATCTCCTCCATTCAAGTATATCCTAATCCTATTCAGGAAGGTAACCTTTATATACAGCTTGCTGAGAGCATTAATACGCCGATTAAAGTAAATGTTTATAACAACCTCGGGCAATTAGTTTATCAAGAAACACCTGAATCTTCTACACTTACCTACTCAATTAATATTCCTTCCAAGGCTTCAGGACTTCATTTTGTAGAAATAGTAGCACAAAATGAAGTGACTACTCGTAAAGTCTTAATAAATTAATAATTCAATAGATTAATCAGAGAGTAGCATATTTAAGTGTTTATCCACCGGACAATATGATGTACAGCTTTTAACACTTTATCGCAATGCTTTTCTGTAAAATTTTCGGGCAATTCTTTATGAAGTGGAACTTGATAACTAGCGGCCAAGGCTTCACTGCCATCAAAATCAACATAGGCTAAGCGAGCTGATAACTCTTTCGGCGGTCGCTCAAAATCAGCGCCGGGTAAAATGGCTACGCCCGTATCTTCTAATAATCGGTTACAGAGTGTTGTACTGTCCTTTATGCCTTTTTGGTATAATTTTTCTTTTACCGGGGAAAAATCTAAAAACAGGTAAAATCCGCCGATAGGTGGATGTACATTGAGGCCAGCATCTGAAAGTTTTTGCGCACATTCATTGCCCAAAGTTGATAAAATACGACGGGCATGCTGTAAGTATAATTCTATAGATGTACCCCCTCGGAAAGCTCTAACAGCAGCATGTTGGATGGGAGAGCTGACTGAAGTATAGGTTTCACTGGCTGCCACGCTCATCGCATTCATAAGCCATTTTAATTGAGGGGGGAAAGTGAAAGTTCCTAACCGCCAACCTCCAGCACCGCACCATTTGGATAATCCAGAGCTAACAATCGTTCCTTCAGGATAATAACGTGCAATAGAAACATGATTGCCTTTGTGATGGAGCAACCCATAGATCTCATCGGATAAGATCAATAATCCTTTTTTGCGGGCTATATGGGCCAATTCCTTCAACTCTTCCTCCTGATAAGTGCTACCTATAGGATTACTGGGATAATTAAATATTAGCAGTTTAGGCCGATTTTGATCAGGAGGAGCCTTTTCATAAATCTTTTTCAATAAATCAGGAGTCACCCGCCATTGATCCTCATAATGGGTATGAATGAATTCTAATTTCCGTCCTAAAATACGGGATTGAGGCCCGTAGGAAACCCAACAAGGAGTGGGTAATACTATATCCCCCTCAAACACTAGTTGTAGCAGAAACATTAGTTCTTTAGAGCCCGGTCCTATCAATACACAGTCGGGTTGGGCATTAATTTTGTCTTTTAATTGATGAAAATCAGCCACAGCTTCTTGGAGGGCGGGTAACCCTGTTACGGGCAGGTATTTTCTCTTGTCAGCATTTGCTTGGAGAGCTTCAATTACTGCATCTGGAACTGGGAAAGGAGATTGGCCCAGTCCCAATTTGTATACTGTTTTTCCCTCTTCTATTAATTTCTTACTCCGTTCATTGATTTTTATAGTCGCTGAAATACCTAGCTCCTTGATGGTTGGGTTGACATGTTTATCGCTAAATCGCATAAATTTGTTAAAATTTACATCAATAAGTAACTCATCAAAGTTACTAAATTTTCTTTTTTGATGACCAAATAATTATAGGGATAACTTTACTATGCTTGGGCTACTTGGGGCAAGTTCTTCTTTTGCTAAGGTGGCGCTTTTCGTCAAGAATTGAAAGAATTTTGTTAATTTTGTTTTTTATAAAAGGGAGTGATGGCTGCTATGCAACAAGATAAACAAAAATTTTTTGGAAAGGGACTTACATTTGATGATGTATTACTCGTCCCTGGTTATTCCGATACATTACCTCGTGATACAGATACTGCTACGAGATTAACGGCCAATATTGAATTGAATATTCCATTAGTATCGGCAGCGATGGATACCGTCACGGAATCTCGCTTAGCTATTGCTGTTGCTCGTGCTGGAGGCCTTGGGTTTTTACATAAAAATATGAGTATTGAGCAGCAGGCGCGGGAGGTACAAAAAGTGAAAAGATCAGAAAGCGGATTGATCATTGATCCCATTACATTAAAGAAGAAGGCTAAAATTGGGGAGGCTTTGCAAATAATGAAAGACCAAAAAATAGGAGGAATACCTATAGTAGATAATAATAACAAGTTGAAAGGTATTGTCACTAACCGGGATTTGCGGTTTGAACAAAATATGCAACGACCGGTGGCAAACGTTATGACACCCTATGAAAAAGTGATTACTGTCCCCGAAGGAACCACCTTGGAAGAGTCAAAACAGATATTACAGGAGCATAAAATAGAAAAATTGCCAGTAGTTGATGATGATCGGGAGTTGGTTGGTTTGATTACGTATAAAGATATCTTGCGCGTGCGGCGTTATCCTTATGCTTGTAAAGATAAAATTGGACGTTTAAGAGTAGGTGCAGCGGTAGGAGTTACCCAAGATATGGAAGACCGGATTGCCGCATTAAAGGAAGCTGGAGTGGATGTGATTTGTATTGATACGGCTCACGGCCATTCCCGGGGGGTGATCAATGCAACTAAGGAAGCCTGTCAGACTTTTGATGATTTGGATGTTATAGCAGGAAATGTAGGAACGGAACAAGGAGCTCGTGATTTAATGGATGCTGGAGTGGATGCCATAAAAGTAGGGGTAGGGCCGGGTTCTATTTGCACGACGCGAGTGGTAACGGGAGCGGGTATGCCTCAGTTAACTGCTATTTATGAAGCCTGTAAAGCAAAACAGGATACCGATATACCGGTTATTGCTGATGGAGGCGTACGTTATTCAGGAGATATAGTTAAAGCTATTGCTGCTGGCGCTGATGTAGTGATGGCAGGTTCATTGTTTGCTGGAGTGGAAGAATCCCCCGGTGATACTATTATCTATGAGGGAAGGAAGTTCAAATCATACCGCGGTATGGGGTCGGTTGAAGCAATGCAAGAAGGATCAAAAGATCGTTATTTCCAAGATGTAGAGGATGATATTAGAGATCTGGTGCCTGAAGGTATCGTAGGCCGAATTCCTTATAAAGGAATGGTATCGGAAGTGATGAAACAATATATCGGAGGGTTACAAGCCGGTATGGGATATTGTGGGGCTTCTACCATTGAGGAGTTACAAGATGCTCAGTTTATACAAATAACCAATTCAGGGGTTCGGGAAAGTCATGCCCATGATATTACAATAACGCGGGAAGCTCCTAATTATAGTCCGTAAGTCTTTTTGTCGTATTTATTGGAAGTTTACCGGGATACGTACTCGTTGATCAATAGTATCTCCGTTTTTACGAGCCGGAATCCAAGCAGGCATCTGTTGTACCACCGCTAATGCTGATTTATTAAGTGGCGAAGCAGCTCCTTTCACTATTTTTAAATTTGTTAGTTGGCCGTTGGTGTTAACTAACGCACTTATAATAACGGTAGTCGACTTCTCCTCTGCAGGAAGGGTATCAGGAGAGGAAAGATTATTTCTAATAAATGCTTTCATAGCAGAAGTTCCGCCGGGATAATGAGCGGATTGGGTAATAGCTGTAGTATCGGTGGAGGGAGTGTTAGGTTGACTAGTATCAGGAGTAGAAGAAACAGTATCTTGTTCGAAAATCATAGAACGTTGGGTTTCGGGAGGAGAAGTTGTATCAGTGGTGGAAGGGGGAGGAGTAGAAGAAGCGGTTGGCGGGGGAGTGGGTTGTGAAGAAGCCGGTTCATAATAAGGCAAACTATCCGTCGTGATAAATCGATATAGCGACCACCGGGAGCTCCAATAAAGAGTTAAAGAGTCTAAAGTTATTTTTTGAGCTTGAAAGGATGAAGTAGTGTCTGAAGGAGGGGGAGTAGTGGAGGATGTAACTTCTTTTTGAGAGGAGGAAGAGGATAAGAGAGCAATTGCCCCATATATAAGTCCACTAAGTAGTAATAATCCTATTCCCCCTAATAAACCATATTTGAGTGTTTGATTAAATACGGAATAGGTGGGGAGCCCACTCTCTTGCCGGAGTTCATTGTTAATTTTTTTGACCCTTTTCTTTAACTCCTTAGGTCGCCCATGTTGAATAAAACCGTCATAAGCTTCAGAACATAAAGGACAGTCCACTAAATGGTGTTCTACTGCTTGACGCTCTTTCGGGGGGAGCTTCTCCTCTATATAATCACGGAGTTGTTGTAGTGTCAGACAATCCGTGTCTTCAAATATGTCATATTCTTTAGGCGCCTTCATTATCGGGTTGAGTTAAATGGTTTTTTACGGCTTGTTTTGCATTCTGTAACAACGTTTTAACTTGTTGAAGGTTGTAAGCAGAATCATCAGTAAGTTCCCGGAATGATTTTTTTTGCTTATAGAACGCTTTTAAAAACTTGCGCTGTTCTTCAGGAAGCTCCTTTATAGATTGGTCAATTTGGTTGAGTTGTTGATCGTTGAGTTGAATATAATCCTGCATCAAAAACTCCATCTCATTATCTGCCGTTAAGGAGGGAGGATTTTGGCTTTGAGGAGTAAGCTCGTCTTCGTATTCTTTTAAAAGGGTACGACAGTGGTTTAAGCTGGTATGATACAGCCAAGGGGGTAAATGAGGGATGTTTTGAGATTGCAATGCTTGGGAAAGTTGTTTATAAATGTGGTTAACTACTTGATGACTCAGATTTTCCTTTTGTAAATATTTCATGCCTATACAATAGATGAGCGGAGTATAGGGCTCAATGAGTAGAACAATATACCGTTTATCATGGGAGTTACGGTACCGCTCTTTTAACTCCTCTTCTGAAAGTTTGTCAAGAGAACGAGTTGATGAAAAAAAAGACATATCGAGATATCCGATCCTGGTTAAAGTGAGTGAGGATTGATAAAATTATGAAATTCTAAGCAAAGTTCTGACCGCTTTTTTTATTCTCCTTTCTTTAAGATGTAAAAGGGATAGAATGGAAAGACACTAAAAGGCTTTCCCTTGCTTAGTTGAATTTTTGTTATATTTGATGAATTATGCAATTAACGCAAACAGAAGAAAATTATTTAAAAGCCATATTTAAATTGGCTGAACAGTCCAAAACACCGGCGAATAATAATGCCGTAGCTGAGATACTGGACACTTCCGCTTCTTCGGTTACTGATATGTTGCAGCGATTGCATCAAAAGGGGTTGGTTAAACATAAAAAATATAAAGGGGTAACATTGACAAAAAAAGGGGAACGATGGGCAAAGAAAATGGTCCGTAAACATCGTTTGTGGGAATATTTTTTAGAAGAAAAGTTAGGGTTCAGTTGGGATGAAGTACATGATATAGCTGAACA
>CAZIGO010000162.1:5453-5723 GCA_964538595.1 uncultured Chitinophagales bacterium
TAAACGACTGGATGATTTTTTGGGTCAACCGCGTTATGATCCTCATGGAGATCCCATTCCCGATGAAGAGGGTAATATTTATTATAAATCAGAAGTATTGTTGGCCGACCTCGATAAAGGGGACAAGGGAGTAATAGTGGGCGTAAAAGAACACTCCCCCCAGTTTTTGCGCTATTTGGATAAAGTGAATTTAGTATTAGGGGCACAAATCAAAGTTATCAACACCTTCGATTATGATAACTCACTCGTATTGGAAGTAGAGGGGCATAA
>CAZIGO010000163.1:0-5686 GCA_964538595.1 uncultured Chitinophagales bacterium
TGGTGCTTCCCTTGCCAGGTCCCTTGATATACCAACGATCCTTTTTTATTAAACACTTTCACTCTTTTTTCTCCCTCTCCCGTAGAGGTACGGATGTTAAGGCGACCAGAAGTGGGATTCGGATATAGTCGAGAGGCGGACGGAGTAGCTTCATTGATCCCTGTAACATGAATGATATCATACCGATCACGCGGTTCCAGTTTAAAGTCTCCAAAGGAGTAATCTATGATACCCGTCACGTGATAATTCTCTTGTACTTCCGGTCCAAAAGCAAACATCATATCATTAACAATTAAAGAGGAGTCACTCCCATCATTGATGAGCCATTCGTTAAAAAACCCGGTATCCTGCGTACAAGTAGCATTTTTAACCCGGCACAATACTCCTTCGAATTTTTCCTGACTAGCATTTCCTGTTTGCACGGGATAAGGAACGGGCGTTGTGTTATTACTAGAGTTAACTGTTATATCAGCTACATTAGTGAGCTGGGTACGACCATAATATTCACTTATTTGTCCTGTTGCGGTCACCTCATCACCCCGGTCTAAAGATACTACCTCCTGAGAATCAGGGTGATACACATAAATGCCGTGCCAAGCACCGGAGTCTTCCTGTACAAAGAAGCCTTTATTATCAGGGGTAAAGAAAGTAGCGGTAATAATTCCTTTAATACGTACATTGGAAGAATCGATATAAGTAGAGGTATCCCCTCGACTAAGTGTCGATTGAATATCATAAATAGACGTTATCGGTGCAGCAGAGCCACTGACAATAATATCATTACTATCGCGGGGTTCCATTTTAAAATTGCCATAAGCATAGTTCACTACTCCCGTTACATGATACTTTGTCGTCACAATCGGGCCATATTCAAACATTAAATCATTGATGCTTACCGATGAATCGCTGTTATCTTTGACTACCCATTCATTAAAAATACCGGTGTCTTTTGTACAGGTGGCATTTCTAACTTGTACTTTTACCCCTTCATATTTTTCTTGATGGGCTGCGGCTGTCGACGAAATAATAGGTTGAGGTTCCTCGACGCCGGACTGATGAATTTTTATAGAAGAGATATTTGTTAATTGAGTTTTACTATAAAATTCATCCACATTAGCAGCAATAGTTACGCTATCTCCCCGGCTCAAAGAATGAACGCGTAACGAATCCTGGTCATAAACAAATATCCCTTCCCAGGCCCCGGAATCTTGTTGTACTATATACCCGGTGCTTGAATTAGCGGGTTCATAGTAGGTTCCCGTAATGATGCCCGTCGTTCTGATAGCACTCGAATCGATATAGGTAGAGGTATCATTGGTACTGGAGACGGTCGACTGTTGAATTTCCTTAATAGAAGTAATGGGATCCGGCGGGGCCGTTTTCATAATATCATTGCTGTCTCTCGGTTCGATTTTAAAGTTGCCGAAAGAGTAATCTACTACGCCCCGTACCGTATAACCCGCTGTAACAATCGGTTCATAAAGAAACATTAAATCATTGACAAGGTTGGAGCCACTCCCATCATCAACCACCCATTCATTATATTGATTAGCTCCTTGCGTACAAGTAGCATCTTTCACCTGGACCTTTACGCCTTCATACTTTTCACTATTAACATTAGCTGTCATCACTACTGCCGCTGAGGGTTCGGAAAGTCCATTTTTATGGATCGTCACCGACGAAACATTAGTCATCATTGTTTTACCAAAATATTCATGAATGTTTCCAGTAACCGAAATGCTATCTCCTCGTGCCAAACCTGCTACCCGTGCCGAATCACTGTCTTGCACATATAGTCCTTGCCAAGCAGCAGAATCCTGTTGAATAAAATATCCTCTATTGCCCCCGCCGTTAAAGGTGCCCGTAACAATTCCTGATGTTACGACGGCTGAGGAATCAATATACACAGAAGAGTCGCCATTCATTGTTTGAGATTGAATTTCTTTTATTGAGACATACGACACGGAGCCGGTTGAGACCAGATCGATATCAGCTGTATCCCGGGGTTCAATTTTAAACGAACCGAACGAATAATAAAGGGGACCTGTAATATTATAAGTTCCCCCGACCGTCGGGGCGTGCGGTTGAAAATAATCATCGATGATAGCGATACCGCTTCCATCATCCACTTCCCACTCTCCATATTGATTGGAATCAGCCGAACAGGTAGCGTTAACCACCTCTAACAACACACTTTCGTAAGCTTCTTGAGCTGCGTTACCCGTTGATACGGTCAATGGCACAGGTGGGTTATCAGCAACGTCATGATTCAGGAAGGTATCAATAGCTAACAGTTGTGTAAGCCCATAATATTCATTGACGACGGCCCGGAGAGTTAAACTGTCTCCTCGCTTTACTTGACTGACCGAGTCGGGATCATATACATATATCCCATCCCAAGCACTATCCCCAGACTGAATGATATAGGCACTATTAGTGGGGCTCACTGTCGTCACTATTCCACTCGTCGTCACCATCGAATCCATATAAAATGAGGTATCGTTGGTACCGGGTAAAATAGTGGATTGAATACTATCAATGGACAATCGAGTTTGACCGGTGACCGTTGCCACACTTAACGATAAAACAATTAACAGCGTATTTAACTTATTCATAAAAAAAGAAGTTTATTGGGTTTACTGAGTTATTTGAACATCATCGATTTTATATTTAGAATCATAAGCCTGTGACTTACTACCATTATATCTAAAGGCAACATGATAAGTGCCTCCAGAAATCTGATTGGAGACTGAAATACTTGCGGACTCCCATCCACTGCTACTCCCATTGGCAACAGTAGCATTCACTTTTTTCCAGCTTGCACCTGAAATTTCGTTACCATTAAAATCGGTAGCTATCCATACCGTTAGGCCATCATGGCTATAATCTTCCACCGCCGAGCGAAAAGATAATTGATCACTACTACTGTAATCGATCTCCGGTGTCACCAACCACATTACGTTACTATCTTGGACAGCATTATAGGAAGTAGCTTCGGCATATTTATTAGATCCCGAAGAACGTCCCACCCATAGACGATCTCCCTGTGTACTTTTATTGGTCCAGCAATTCAAATCAATACGGTTACTGGTACTGACATTACTAAAATCCTCATTGAGCGTTCCTCTCGCATCACAGGAGCCCTGATTACACCGTGTACTATCCAGTTTAACTTCGGACGGGCGTCGTATAAAGAGCTGATAGGTACTGCCAAATTGGCCTAAGGCGGCTATCAAACTACCGTTTCCCCGGGGCAACGTATCATCGGCAAAATTAGCATATCCACTGGTGCGGACAATTATTGTATGCCCTTTGCAATTGGTGATAGTACGGTTTTTACTCTCTTGATTTTCGGCATCAGCATAAGTTTTGCCTAAGTCTTCTTTTACAAATTCGACACCACTCAATTCTATGATTTGTGATTCATAGGCTTCCCCTATCTCCCGGATAGAAATTTTTGCAGGATCAACCTCTTTATTAGTAGCTTGTTTAATCACGTTTTCATCTACATTAACAGAATCAAGTTGCAGGAGACCATTATATTGACTTAATGTGGTTCCCTTTAAATAAATGCGAATTGAGTCGCCTTCATACAATCCTCCTGAAAATGACAATCTCAACTGTAGTCCCCCTGTCGGATCCTGTACAAAAACACTCTGGTACAGATTATTATTTTCTTCAGCCATCCCGACAACCGCATAAACTGAGCTATCTCCTTTAAAGTGTATCGGCTGTCCATCATACATTTGCCTCAAATCCTGGATAGTCAAGCGGTTCCCTTTTCAGGCGGGCTATCATAATCGCGCTCACAACTTACAATTGTTAGTACTAGGCCTAAGATAACCAAGGCACCTCCATATTTAACTATATTCCATTTCGTCATGATGATTTAAAATTGTACTGTTAGAGAAATATAATAATTCCGTCCTTTCATATACCAATATTTTGGGGGGAAACGCTCTATGTTGTTCGGGTCAAAACGAAGTTGTTCGTAACCGCCGGTGATCAAGTTTTTATTATTCAAAATATTACTGACGTTAGCAAAGAGGGATAGATCTACTTCCTTTATATCAAAGTAGAAGCCGCCGGTAGCATCTAAGGTAAAGCCATTATTTAATCGTTTAGGCTGAATAATTTGATCCCATTGCGGATCACTGACCACATAACGTTCTACCGCGGTTTCAGTTCTCCGGTCAGGATTGACGGGGAGGAAGATATCGGTAAAATAGTTTAGGTTCGTTCCTGCAAACCAATCCCCGCCTCTGTATTCTGCTCCTACTGTAGCAGCTGTCTGCGGCATACCACCTATCGGGAAGTTTTTAAGATAAACAGTACGATTTTCAGCAAGCACTTCACTCGAATTATTTTGAGTAATAGTTGCTTTAGGTCGAGAGTTCCAACGGGAAAACTGTTTAGAGCCCGCTGCCGACAAGGTTAAGAAGGGGAAGGGTTCATATTCTACCGCCGCTTCTACCCCGGTAAACAGCTGGTCTACATTACTCATACTGTAATAAACAAAGTTACGTAAGCGGTCATGGTAAAAAGGACGGGACCAAACTTGATCATTGACTTGAGAATAATAGAGAGAGATCATGGATTTAAAATTGGGATAACGCACGTGATAACCTATGTCACCACTAAAAATTTTTTCATTATCCAGGCCCGGGATCAATCGATCACTTATGCGGGGGGAAAGGTAGGCATAGCCGATCTGGGGAGTTTGAGTTCGATATAGTCCATTGATACTGACCACATGCCGTCCTGACAATTTCAGTTCTCCCCCTGCTTTTATACCGTAATTAAAGAAATGCTGGGTTTCTGATTTTCCCTGTGATCTTTTAGGGAAACGTCCATTGCGATTATGGCCATACCGCCAAAAGCTAGTATAGTTAAATTGAGTGCCTACATATCCTTCAAAAAAGTCCCCCTTATACTCTATCTGACCAAACACATCATTTTTATGGGCATGCAGATCATAGTTATAGGCAAACTTATCGCCTTCTTTTACTATTCTATTGGGCGTATCGAGGTTATTTTGTGCGATAGAATCGGCAGCAAAATCTCGTTCAGAAAACTGATCAACATCCACCCAAAAATCTGCTCCCAACAGATCAACAGATTCTTTGAAATTTTTGCTCTTATACTTCACTAACTGCACCCCGGCACTCAAGTCAAAGTTATCATTCAGGGAAGTGGAGAAGTCCGAATTGATACCGTAAACATAAGAATCATTTCGCTCCTCTTCTACCATGTATTTGGCCCGGTTACCGGTAACATTATTACCTGGTTGGCCATTGGCATTTTCAACCGTATATAAATTTTTCCGATTAGCAAAATAGAGCTGTTCCCAATCTATTTGGCGTCGATCCACATCATTTTTCCATTGACGCCGTAACTCCTTAGCCCGCTGTGTATTATTTTCATCTTCATGATAGGTGGGCAAATAGCGGTAATAATCCGGCCGGGGATCTTTCGCATCATACCAATTGAGCCGCGTTTCACCATATCGGCCAAACTGAGTATATACAGAAGTATTTAATGAAGTTTTTTTATCGATATTCCAATAATGCGTTAACATGAAGACCGGTTTATGGCTATTAGAAACTCTGGAATTTCGTTTTTTATCATTTTGATATCCCCAATACGGATTGTAATAATGGGAACCGACCAAGTCATATACATCCTG
>CAZIGO010000164.1:0-3377 GCA_964538595.1 uncultured Chitinophagales bacterium
AAAGTTAGAAAACTCCGTAGCTATACGGGATAGTTTATTAATTTCATCTAACAAAGTAGCGGTAACCTGTTTAACCTCTTCATTATTATCAGGATTCTCAGCATAGTTGCGTTGTAACCGTTGTACATTCAACTTCATTGGTGTTAAGGGATTCTTGATCTCATGAGCTACTTGTTGAGCCATACGCTGCCAAGCTGTTTCCCTTTCCGTTTGAGCCAACTGTTCTGCACTATGTTGTAACTTTTCCAGCATATTATTATAAGCTTCTACCAATTGTCCTATTTCATCATTTTTATGCCAGGTGAGCGGCTTATTAGCTTTAGATAACTGAATATTCTGTAATCTATCACGAATCTTATTTAAAGGATTGATAAGGGTACGACCCAAGAGGAGAGCAATGAAACCCGCTACGATGAAAGCAACAGTATATACATTTAAAAGATTGGTTAAAATAGCAGCCATATTCTCTTGTAGATCTCTTTTATCAGCATAGTAAGGCAAATTTAAAATGGCAATAACCTGTCCTTCTTTGTTTCTCACCGGTATATAGGCTGCCATATAACGTAAACGTCCAATTTGCTCAGTATGTATATAATGAGATTTTAGTTTATATTTCATTTGATAAAAGGCTTCCGGATTAATCCTACGCGCCAAAAGTCCTTCTTTAAACACATCGGGTTGGGAAGCTGTGATCAAATTACCCTGAAGATCAAAAATGTTAATATCCATAGCATGCGTTTGAGCCACCCGCGGGATAAGTTCTTTAAACACTCCCTGTATATTTTTGGAAGTATCATATTTAGACCAATATTGATCTAGAGCAGCCTCTGTGTCTTTGGTAATGGAACGTAGTTTACGTAAGATGCGGCCTTCGTGGTAATTATTGAATTCCTGTCGTACATTAACTATTGTACTATAAGCTAGAATTAAAAAAGAAATGACTACGACCCCAATAATGGCTCCCTCTATTTGTTGTCCGTATGACAATTGCCATATATCAGTACGCCCCGGTCGTTTTATCCAACGAATTAATAACCGTCCCACGGCTATCAACAAACTTATTGCTAAGAAAAAGCAAAATAAAGTGGAGAAAAAGGAAAATAGGGAGGTATACTCTTCCCGTTTAGTTATCACTACTTGTTTTGACGGCGTAATGGTGTATAACACATGATTATAATTGTCTTCATGGATGAAGCGGTAACTATCGTTTTTCCCAATTCTAAATGAATTAATTAAGGGATACGGATAATCTCCTTCTTTGGTTACTAACTCTTTGTTTTGATAAATGGCATAAGAGTATTGACTGGATGTGATAAAAGGTTCAATCGGTTGTTCTAGTAACAGTGCTGGATAAACATTGCGCTGATAAAGTATCTTCTTCACCAATATTATTTGTACTTGTGTGGGCCAATGAAAAGTGAAAGAGAGAGGACTTTGCAAAATATAGCCGGATTTATAGCCCTCCCTACTGAAAAAGCGCCAAACTCCCGGTGCTAGCTCCTTTAATCCTTTATTAGCTATTGAAGAAGTAAAAGGAAGGTGGACAGTATCTTGTAGTTGTCTGCCTTTTTCTTGGGAAGCCACCTTTTTTACATATACATCAAAGTTTTTAAAATAATGGGGTAGATAACGTTTTTTGATACGAGATGTTACAGGAAAAAAGGGAAGCAGTGGTTGTAACAAGTAATTTTGTATTAAAGGATCTTTACGGATTTTATACTGTAGATTCTTTAACAAGAAAGTGGCAATAGGATCTGTTTCAGCCGCTAACTCATGAGCCATTTTCTTTTGTTGTTGTAGATTTTCTTGTTGATTGGTCTTTTCCAATAAAAAGGTAGGTAAGAACGTAAATAACAATACAAAGAAAATAACATTAATTAAATTAAACCGGCGTAAGGGATATAAGGAAAAAATCCCCAACCATAAGAAATTCCATATAGTGGCTACTCCCATCACCCAATGATAAGAGGTATAAATAACACTATACACCATTAAATAAATCAATGCTCCCAAGATAACACTGTAAAACAGGTATGTCCGTCGTCCAAGCCATTGTAGCAGAATCAGCATACATTTACGTGACAGACGAAAATAGCTAAATAGCAAAATTGTTAATGCTAAGAGTCCTACTACACTAAACTTACTTAAACTATACAACTCCACTACATTAAATGAAATATTAGAATTGATAACTAAACCTTGAGTAAAAAGAGCCATAAAATATACACCGCCAAACAATACTGCATTAATCATACCCGCCGCTAATATTTTGGTTATAATTTCACGACGCAGAAAAGAGGGCCACAAGAACCGTCCTCCCTTTTTTAAGTCCTCAGCATATATAGTGATAAAATGAACCCACCATCCTATCACAACTATATTTAATAACATATCTCCTAATGAGTACATTATCCAAGAAGAAGCATAGTAACGAGGATCAAAGAGGGGAAATTCATACAAAAAAGAAGGATTGAGGTTAAATAACATACTGAACCGACCTAATAACCCCACTAAAACTATAAACAACAGAGCTGGCCAAGCGTGCCACCAACGTACAAACAATTTGGCAATCCACTGCAATACCAATATTATCAATAACGCTACCAGCAAAAATACAAGCTGTCCCCCCGTACCTTGAATTGTTTTACTATAATAGGAGTCTTTATCCCAACTTAATCTGCAAAGAGATTGCCCATTTTTGTTATTAATCGGAAGACCTGCCTGTGATGAGTTATTTTTAATATACAACCAACGAGGTAAGTTAAAATCCGGGTTAATACGAGTAGTAAGGTATTGATTTTGAATGACATAATCTGATTGTAACAAAATAGCTCCCACAAAAGTATATCCCTCATACTTTTGTTTAATAATTTCATAATACCCATTTTTAAATTTTTTAAAATGACTACCGGCAGAAAGCTGCTGCACATGTTGAGGGAGAATACTGTTGGAACTCCAGAACACCAAGGAGTCCTCTTGATAAACAAACCCAGAGAAATGATCGCCATAATTTTTATTAAAATAAGGGAAGGGGGAATTGACCTGTTGTAAACGTTGTAGAAAACGCTGATCTTTTATCCATCTGTTGACTTTACGCTCTTTCAAATGAAGCTTAAGCTCCATTTGCTCTTTATACTGAGCAAGATCAGGCTGTATTTGTTCTTTCCAACTTTGAGGTATTGTAAAGCCCGTTCCAAGGATGATAAAGAGGAACGTGAGGGTGAAAATTTTTAATTTTAATCTTTGCAATGAATTTATTTTATTTATATTCCAAAAAGGGAATACTCTGGCTGCTGAAAATAATCCTTCCTTATCAACAAAACTATATAAAATAACATAAATCAATGAGTCATAAAGTATTAGACGCTTTATTAGAA
>CAZIGO010000164.1:3387-5647 GCA_964538595.1 uncultured Chitinophagales bacterium
CGCATTACTGGAGCTTTTTGCTATTATCGCTAATATAGAAAGTATTGGTGAAAAAGGACGTGATGTCGTCACTCTCTTTCTACGACAACAATTAAATTTGGAAGAAATTGACGAGCATCTTAACTCTTTTGATCAGTATTACCGAAAACACTCCTCTTCATCTGAAGGGGATGAGGAAAAAGCTACACCTGTCAGCCATTCCGTCAAAGCCTTGGTAATCTGTAGTGAAATTAACACTGAACTGGCCCAAAAACAGAAGTTGATCATTTTAATACGGCTGTTAGAATTTATTAATACGGGAGAAATCAGTGATGAAGAGTTTGACTTTGTTTCGACAGTGGCTTCCGCCTTTAATATCTCCGATGATGAGTTTGATCTCATTAAAGAATACGTACTTAACGAAGATCCTTATGAGCTCAGTAATCCCGAGTTGCTGGTAATGGATACTAATCCTAACCCTAAAAATACTAAAGTTAAACATAATCAAATAGAAGGAGAATTAGACGGCCAGCTGACCTTTTTACGTATTCCAAGTGGGGATATGTACCTGGTCCGTTATAATGGTTCTCAAGAACTTTATTTAAACAGTCAACCTCTTCAACATAATACTATCACCCCCTTTGTATATGGAGGAACTATTCGAAACAACCAAATAAGCCCTATTTACTATAGTGATGTAGCCAGTCGATATATCAGTGATATAGCAGAATCCCAGATCTCTTTTAAAGCGTCTCATCTTACTTATCGTTTTGCCCGTGGCGAATACGGTCTTCAGGATGTGACGGTAAAGGAAGAATCGGGACATTTGGTAGGTATCATGGGGGCGAGTGGAGCCGGTAAAACTACTCTGTTAAATGTTCTATGTGGTATATCAGAGCCTACCCAAGGACAAGTAACGATCAATGGTTTAGATTTGTATAAGGAGAAAGATAAGCTGGAAGGTGTAATAGGTTATATTCCGCAAGACGATACTTTAATTGAAGAATTAACAGTTTATCAAAACTTATATTATAATGCCAAACTATGCATGGCCCATCTTACTAACGAAGAGATCGATGAACGAGTCAATGAGTTATTGAATAACCTAGGCCTGGGCCAAATTAAACATTTACAAGTAGGTTCTCCACTTAATAAAAAGATCAGTGGCGGACAACGGAAGCGTTTAAACATTGGGTTGGAATTAATAAGAGAACCCTCCATCCTTTTTGTCGATGAACCCACTTCGGGCCTCTCCTCGCGAGACTCAGAAAATATCATGGACTTGTTAAAAGACCTTTCTTTAAAAGGGAAATTAGTTTTTGTAGTTATACACCAACCTTCCTCCGAGATATATAAGATGTTTGATAACATGCTTATTTTGGACATTGGAGGGTACCCAGTATATTATGGTAACCCGACGGATGCTGTTATTTACTTTCGACGACAAGCTAATTATATAGATAGTGAGCGGAGTGAGTGTCCCGAGTGTGGTAATGTTAATCCTGAACAGATCTTTAATATCATAGAAGCCAAGGTGGTGGATGAGTATGGGCGATTTACTGATAAGAGAAAAGTTTCACCAGAAAAGTGGTACGAACGGTATAAGGAATATACTGAATTGCCAGAAGTTAAAGAGGTTACCGAAACTCCTCCCAGTTCTTTAAATATACCATCACTATTTAACCAGTTAAAAGTTTATGTCAAGCGCGATGTACTTTCTAAGTTGAGTGATTTACAATATATGATCATCAACTTTTCAGAAGCACCTATTTTAGCTTTTATACTATCCTATTTAGTACGTTATTACGATGTAGATCAATCAGAAGCGGTAAATCAATATATATTTTACCAAAACGAGAATATCGTAGCCTTTATTTTTATGGCCGTAGTAGTTGCCTTGTTTTTAGGACTAACAGTCAGTGCTGAAGAAATCTTTAAAGACCGAAAAATATTAAAGCGCGAATCATTCCTCAACCTTAGCCGCACCTCCTATTTACTCTCCAAAGTAATTATCTTATTTACTATTTCTGCTATTCAAGCTATCACCTTTGTGCTTATTGGTAATTTTATTCTGGATATTCAAGGAATGACACCCGCCTACTGGCTCATCTTATTTTCCACAAGTTGTTTTGCAAATATGTTGGGGCTTAATATCTCTTCAGCCTTTAATTCAGCCGTCACCATATATATTCTCATCCCTATATTACTTATTCCACAGTTACTTTTAAGTGGTGCCATTGTAGAGTTTGATAAGCTTAACCCCCACTTAAGTTCGATAAAA
>CAZIGO010000165.1:0-5643 GCA_964538595.1 uncultured Chitinophagales bacterium
ATGACTTACACCAATTTTTCCACCAACATCACATTGAGCAAGCTCACATCGTGGGACATTCTATGGGTGGCAAAACAGCCATGTGGTTTGCCACGACATACCCCCAAAAAACGCTTAGTTTGACATCAGTGGATATGGCTCCAAAAGCCTACTCCAGTGGCCATGAAGATATCCTGGAAGCACTCAATTGGTTTCCTATCAATGATATCAACTCCCGAAAAGAGGCGGACCAAGTGTTGCAGCAAAAAATTGACAGCTTTGCTATCCGGCAGTTTCTCCTCAAAAACTTACAACGAACAGACACCACTTCTTTTACCTGGAAAATGAATTTGCCTGTCATTGACAACGACTATTCCAAGATGGGAGTTCCGCTTCCAGAGAACAAACACTATGAGGGTCCTACATTATTTATGAGAGGAGAGCATTCCAATTATATCACAGATGATGATATTGATTTAATCCAACAACATTTTCCCAAAGCGCAAATTACAACGGTCGAGGATGCCGGTCACTGGATCCATGCCAGTGCCCCCGAATCTTTTCGTCATAAATTGGAGAAATTTTTAGTCCAAAAAGCAGGATAGTTTACGGGCTCTTAGTTATATTGAAACAGCTAAGGTTAGTCTTTTTATTTACTATTCCGATTTGTTTTGATCGGAGAGCTTATTAATATTAGTAAAAAGTTCGGGCTGCTCCAGTTCAAACTCTTCCAATTCGGGTAATTCATCCAAAGAGTTAATCCCAAAATAATCCAAAAACGATTCGCTGGTGCGATACAACAGCGGTTTACCCGGGCGATCAGCTTTGCCTGCAATGATGGCCAAATCTTTTTCTAGCAATTTTCGGACCACATAATCGGAATTGACACCCCGGATCTGGTCAATCTCTGTTTTTGTGATAGGTTGTTTATAAGCTACAATAGCCAAGGTTTCCAGCATAGCTTTTGATAATCGCTTACTTGACTTTTCTTTACGAAGCCGGGTAACTATATCATAATACTCTCGTTTGGTAAGAAATTGATAGCCGCCTCCCGACTCCACCACTTCAATAGCGTAATCTTCCTGTTGATATTTTTGAACTACTTTTTTTATCGCTTTAAGGACCCGCCCGTGTTCCACATCTGTCTGCCATTCTGCATCCAAACAAGCTTTAATTTGAGATACTGTAATAGGTTGTTCAGCGGTAAAGATAAGGGCTTCGATATAAGGTGCTAATGAAGCCGGTGTATCGGAAGCCATAAAACTATTTTAAAATGACAGGGAGTGCTCCAATCTATTCATCCTCTAACGCATTCGCTCCCGCTACAATTTCTGAAATTTCTTTGGTAATAGCTGCTTGTCGAGCTTGATTATAGGATAACTCAAGCTCTTCGAGTAATTCATCAGCATTTTCGGTAGCATTATCCATAGCTACCATGCGAGCTCCTTGCTCCGATGCAAAATTATCACGGAGTGCACGATAGAGATAAGTTTTTAAGATTAAGGGAATAAGGCGTTCTAATATACGCGACCGGCTCGGTTCAAATATATAATCAGGGGTTATGTCCTTTTCATTTGTAGTCTCCTCTTCCGATTTATTATGAGGAACCACCGGCAAAAACTGTTCATTAACAAACTCTTGTTTGGCCGCGTTAACAAATTTTGAATAGATCAATTCAACGCGATCCACTTTTTCCTCATCAAATCGATTCATCAAATATTGAGCTACTTCCGCAGCACTGGTAAAGTTCAAATCATCAAATAACTGTTGATACTTAGCATTGATAGGTTGGTTATATCGTTCAAAATACTTTCCCCCTTTTTTGCCAATACTAAGAATAGTTACGTTCCCGGCTTCGTTTTGTTCTTTATATTTCGTTTTGAGTAAATGGCGTGTTTGCCGAATGAGGTTAGTATTAAAGCTGCCACACAATCCACGATCGGAAGTGAGTAAAACCAACGTTACATTTTCCGGCGAGCGATCTTCAGAATAAGGGATATGTCCTTCTTCTGTACTTTGCAACACATGGCTTAAGACCTTATGCAACCGATGATCATAAGGGCGTAACCGTTTAATAGCCTTCTGCGCCCGTTGTAACTTAGCGGCCGCCACCATCTTCATGGCTTTGGTCATCTGTTGGATCTCATTAATCGATCCAATTCGTTGCTTAATCTCTTTTAATTGTCCAGACATAAGGTTCTGTTAACTATCTTTAATCGATCTATAATTCATTATGAAGAAGCTTATTACTCCTGTTCTTCTTCAATATAGGCTTCTTCCAAATTCTTAGCTACTTTCTCCATAGTTTCCCGCATCTCATCGTTAATATTCCCTTTACTCAATTCTTCCAACATATCTGAATGGTCAGCCTCTAACTTGGCTAAATATTCATGTTCAAAGTCCTTAACCTTATCTACGGGAATATCTTGCAACAGATCCTCTGTTCCCAAAAAGATAATGGCTACTTGTTTTGCTACGGAAACGGGCTCATTCTCGGCCTGCTTCAATATTTCTACAATACGCTCTCCTTTATCAATGACGGATTTAGTGGTTGGATCGAGATCAGAGCCAAACTTTGCAAAAGCGGCCAGCTCATCATATTGTGCCATGTCGAGTTTCAACGTCCCGGCCACTTTTTTCATTGACTTAATTTGGGCACTGCCGCCAACCCGCGAAACAGAAGCTCCCACATCAATAGCAGGACGGACGCCGGAGTTAAAGAGTTCCGTCGTCAAATAAATTTGTCCATCAGTAATAGAAATAACGTTTGTGGGGATATAAGCGGAAACATCGCCGGCTTGTGTTTCAATGATAGGTAAAGCCGTCAACGACCCTCCTCCTTTTACTTTATCTTCGATAGAGGGAGGGAGATTGTTCATTTTTTGAGCCACCTTATCATCACTAATAATTTTAGAAGCACGTTCTAACAGACGAGAGTGCAGATAAAATATATCACCAGGATAAGCTTCACGACCAGGGGGACGTCGTAACAACAAGGAAACCTCCCGATAAGCATCCGCTTGCTTAGTCAGGTCATCATAGATGATAAGAGCGGGTCGCCCGGTATCCCGGAAGTATTCACCGATAGCACAACCAGCATAAGGGGCATAAAACTGAAGAGGAGCAGGATCAGAAGCATTGGCAGCTACAATTGTGGTATAATTCATGGCTCCATTCTCTTCTAATGTCTTATGCACCTGAGCCACCGTAGATGCCTTTTGTCCACAAGCTACATAAATACAATAAACCGGTTCCCCTTGTTCATAGAATTCACGTTGATTAATAATGGTATCGATAGCAATAGCCGTTTTTCCTGTTTGGCGGTCCCCAATGATCAACTCACGTTGTCCCCGACCGATCGGTATCATAGAGTCAATAGCTTTAATACCTGTTTGCAGGGGTTCTTCAACGGGCTCTCGATAAATAACGCCAGGCGCTTTCCGGTCGATAGGCATTTCACAGGTTTCTCCTTCAATAGGTCCCTTACCGTCAATCGGGTCGCCAATGGTGTTAATAACGCGACCAATCATTTCATCACAAGCTTCAATAGAAGCAATACGACCCGTGCGGCGCACCGTATCTTCTTCCCGTACTTCCTTGGTATCCCCTAACAGTACTACACCAACGTTATCTTCCTCCAAATTCAAAACTACACCTGTAACTCCACTTTCGAATTCTACTAATTCACTGGACTTTACTTTCGTCAAACCATACACACGAGCGATACCATCGCCTACGCTTAACACGGTTCCTGTCTCTTCCAGCTCTGCTTCTGATTTGTGATCCGCTAATTGTTCGCGGATAATATTGGAAATCTCATCAGGATTTACTTTTGCTTTAGCCATAATTATACCTTTTTATAATTAATTATTTTGAATGCTGAGTTTTTTTTGCACCTCTTTGAGTTGATGTTTTACACTGGCATCATACAAGTAGTTCTCAAACTCGAGTACAAAACCGCCAATAATAGACTCATCAACCTCTGTAATCAGGTGTACTTTTTTATCATACCGTTCTTCCACTAATTTTTTGATTTTTTCCGTAATCTTTTTGTCCGGGGAAATCGCCATAGTCAATTTAGCTTCCATAATCCCCTTATATTCATTATAATAATTCAGGAACTGTTCACATATGGCATTAAGGAAACGACCCCTTCCTTTCTTAATTACAAGCTCAAAGAATTTCAGTGATAATGTTTCAAACCGATTCTCAAAGATCTTTTTAACGATATTCCATTTGTCCGATTCTTTAACCACCTGGCTTCGCAATATGAATACCAATTCCTTATTGTCATTCCAAGTACTCAAAAGCTCCTCCACATTCTCCCGTACCGCTTCTACTTCTTCGTTTTCCTTGGCTAACTGGAATAATGATTTACTATAGCGAGTCGCTATTTTATTGACGGACATAGATTTAATTCAATTTCGTCTCTTCCATAATTCCTTCGATCAACTCTTTTTGTTCTTTATCCCCTTCTAATTTTTTGCGCAATATTTTCTCTGCGATCTCCACAGAAAGATCGACAGCTTTATTTTTTATTTCTGATAAAGCCTCCTCCTTTTCCTGTTCAATATCTTGTTTAGCTTGAGATACGATCTTTTCATATTCTTCGTTAGCTTCCTTTCGCGCTTCTTCGATAATATTTTCTTTAGTGGAACGTGCTTCACTAAGAATTTGAGAGCGTTCTTCTTTAGCTTCTTTAATCAGTTTTTCATGCTTTGACTGGACTTTTTTCATTTCTTCCCGGGCTTCTTCAGCAGCCTGGAGCGAATCTTGAATAGATTTTTCCCGTTGCTCCAGTGCATCCAGGATAGGACGCCAAGCATACTTTCCCAGGATAAATAGTAATAGCAGGAAAGAAATACCCGTCCAGAAAATAAGTCCAAAATCTGGCGTAAGTAAATCCATATTTAATTATTTAAAGTGAAAAAGTGAGTACGGCTGTACCCCTATATGGAGATACAGCCGAGTTGCTTTCCTGTAAATTTAATAATTACTATAAATAATTACTAAAGAACTACAATAAGCACACAGGTAACGATACCGAAAAGAGCAACGCCCTCAATCAAAGCGGCACTAATAATCATATTAGCTCGGATATCACCGCCGGCTTCAGGCTGTCGCGCTAATGATTCAACAGAACCAGCACCGATAAGACCGATACCAATGCCAGCTCCAATAGCAGCTAAACCAGCACCGATACCAGCTCCCATTAAACCAATATTCAATAAAATTAATCCAAGTATATCCATAAGACAGATTTTTAATGATTAAACAAATGTAAACAAATTTTAGCCCAGTTCTACACTGGTCTTAATGTTCTTCAGCGATAGCTTCACCAATAAACAACGCTGATAAAATAGTAAATATATAAGCTTGTATAGCTGTCACCAGTAATTTTACCAGATACATAAATAGGGAAAATATGATCGATACGACCGACATCCCTGCACCAGCGACAGGATCAAGCTTAGCAAAAATAAATATCAGACTAATTATGCTCAATAATATCATATGCCCGGCCAACATATTGGCAAAAAGTCGGACCATCAGGGCGAACGGTTTAGTAAATATTCCCACCAATTCTACTAAGGGCATAATAGGAGCCCCGTACTTCAACCACCAGGGAACACCAGGAGTATAAAAAATATGCCGCCAATAATG
>CAZIGO010000166.1:0-3108 GCA_964538595.1 uncultured Chitinophagales bacterium
GAGAGCCTTTTGTGTGGGAAGTGGCTCTTTTCGGTCCAGAAGGTGTTGATAAACCGCTTTACTTAACACTTGACTGTCGTCTTGAGGATCTACGTCGGAAGCTGCGTCATTGATAATATAAATGACTTCTTCTTTTGCTGCCTTGATTACCTCCCAGGCTTCGGCACTAATGTAGATTTGTTGAGAAAGATTGTGTTCATATTCTTCCCGGATACTTTTTAATAAGGAGAGGTGAAGCTGTCGGGCATTCATGTTCGGTTTGTTAATTCTTTTAAGCAAGTTATTAGGCGTAATGCGTTCCAAAAAAAGTGAAAGGCGCTCGTAGGCTTTCAGGCGAAGTGGGAGGATAGTTTCTTGGTTGTCATGTCGTAATTGAAGCAATCGTTTTCGGTATTCGTTATCCAAATAGGCCCGCAATAAATAGTAGGAGGTGAAAAATACAGCTAAAGCGGGTAGGGTAAACTTAATTACATCGGCAATTAAAGACGTCATAGGTATATTTTTAAAGAACAGTTATTGGTGGCCAACTACAATTCTAAAAATAATAAAAGTTAGCAATAGAGCTAAACGTAAGAGAATAAAGGAGAATTAGTTGATATAATTGTTCAGCTCTTCAATAGAACTTTCATACTCAAAGGCGTCGTGTACCTTATAATAATTGTCTACATCATGCGTGTAATCGTGGGCCATTTTAGCATATTCCAGTCGGGTGCTTTCATAACTGAACAATTGCATAACCTCTTTTACTTGGCGGGACAGCATACATTTTGAACGGGTGATTTGCTTAGCAATTTGCAATTTGCTGTCTTCAAAAGTTTTATCTGATATACTGGTTTTGGCATCGGCAAATTCGGAAGGACTCATGGGAGAAGAGCATCCTATTTTACCGTTGTAATCAGGTAAGGGGGAACTTTCCTGTGATACGGTCGTTGATGAACTCGAAGAACTATTATCATCAGCCTCATCGTCAGGGTTTTCAGAGGTGGAGCTTTGATCACCGGCATGATGACCGCTGTGATGGCCATGATGTCCTTTGTTAACTTTTATACTGATGGATACGCTTTCGTGGGTGCCATGATGGCCACTGTGAGTACCGTGACTTTGATGGTGATCTTCCTGATCGTCATTATCGGCGGAACTATGGGAATCATCACTATCGGCGTCATCGTCGGTATCACTGGTATTATCATCGTTATCGTCATTATCATTATCAGCCGATCCATCTCCATGATCATCTTTATCTTGGGCATCATCAATGGCTTGAAGCGAAACTAATTTGAGCGTATATTTGGCCATATGTCCCTTGTTGTTACTCTTTCCTTTATCCTTGGCCTCTCTTCGCTTTACTAATTTATATTCGGAGACTTTGCCCGCTTTAAAATGAATACTGCGTTCGACAGGTAAAACATTATCTTTTGTGAATTCAAAACGTACCTTGTATGTCTCAGCAGGGGCCTCGGTAATCGTTACTTCGGGTTGCGCTTTTTGGTTTTGTTGGATAGTGTTGAGATATACATAAAACGGCGCATCATCAGAAGAGAAAAATGTAACTTTAGCAGTTTCTTGCTGACCTACTAACGTAAAACAGGATAAAAATATTAGCAAGCCTATATTTACCATGCGTTGTAATAGTTTCATAACATTGGTTTTAGATGATATATTCAAAGATACCAAAAACTAAATTATTTAATATGATTTATTTTTCTTGTTCTTTTAGTTTTTCAGCATTTTCAGCCATTTTTAGGGATTCTATGATGTCATTTAATTCGCCATTCATTATCTCTTCCAGTTGGTAGGTGGTGTAGTTGATTCGGTGATCGGTAAGCCGGCCTTGGGGAAAATTATAGGTACGAATCTTAGCTGATCGGTCGCCGGTAGAGATCATGGATTGACGTTTCTCTTTCTCTTTTTGTTGTCGTTCTTGTAGTTTCTTTTCATAAAGGCGGGAACGTAATACTTTTAAGGCTTTGTTATAATTTTTTAATTGAGAGCGTTCATCCTGACATTCCACTACTACACCGGTAGGCTCATGCGTTAAGCGGACTGCTGACTCTGTTTTGTTAACATGCTGCCCGCCTGCTCCGGAGGCCCGGAACGTATCTTTACGAATGTCGTTCTCGTCGATCTTTACATCAAATTCGTCCGCTTCCGGCAATATGACGACGGAAGCGGCCGAAGTATGAACACGGCCTTGCGTTTCAGTTTCAGGTACTCGTTGAACTCGATGAACACCAGATTCGAACTTCAGGGTGCCATACACATTGTTGCCACTGACACCTACTACAATTTCGCTGTACCCCCCTACACTTCCTGGGTTAGCATTCAAAACTTCTATTTTCCAACCTTGCTCTTCACAATATCGCTTATACATGCGAAAAAGGTCGCCGGCAAATATACTGGCTTCATCACCACCGGCTCCAGCCCGGATCTCAATAATAGCATCTTTTTCATCATCGGGATCTTTAGGGATGAGGAGCATTTTTACCTTTTCTTCCCACTTTTTACGCTGTTTATTAAGTCGTTCCAATTCTTCCTCAGCCATCTCTTTCAGCTCCTCTTCTTCATCCGATTCAATAATAGCTTCGTTGTTCTCGATGTTGCTCAAAATCTTTTCATATTTCTTCCCCACTTTCACGATCTCTTTTAAATCTTTGTACTCTTTATTAAGCTCCTTATATTTTTCTTGTTGATTAATAATTTCCGGGTCAGAAAGTTTTTTTTCCACTTCTTCTTTCCTCTCTTTCTTGGCTTGTATTTGATCTATTAAAGACAAAACTGTCGGACTCTTTTTGCATGAAACAATAATCTACCGTTCAAACAAAGATAAGCGGTTATTGCGTAAAATATACATTCTTTCTTGTTGGATTTGTACGTCTTCTATATTCTTAACAGCAGGAAGGGATATAGTGTCTTTTTCCAGGGTTTTAGTATGATATCTGATCAGGTGGGGGGACTTAAAGTATACTAAATAAGATCCTTGTAGTTGAAAGTGGGATAATCCTTTAATGGGAATTCGTTTTTTATACTTGCCATATACATCAAAAACAAATATGCCCCGAGTTGAATCATTAAGATATATTTGCTGTTGGTGTGAAACCATAAAATGAG
>CAZIGO010000166.1:3118-5600 GCA_964538595.1 uncultured Chitinophagales bacterium
GAGAAAAAGAAGGGCTGATAATTGAGCTCAGATCTTCACTGCTCTCAATAAAATTGAGGTTTTGATTGATCTTGCGTAGTTTGTAGGAACGTTCATCATAAACCCATATCTGGTTATCATAAGAGAGGCAAGCAGCGGGGGCTCGCTCTATATTAAGTTCACTCAAGTCAATGGTGCGTTGGGGCGAGAAATAGTTGTCGGTAACCACAATATAACTATAGTCAGGATAAAGAATAAGTAATTTGAGGGGGTTGGTACAGTCTATATAGGCGGGTGCTCCGTATGTTTTTTTACTAAATGTAGCTATTTGTTTCCCCTTTGCGTTAAATTTAAATATCTCGTTTTTGTGGTCTATTAGGTAACAGTTTTGCAAGTTATCGGTGCTAAAGTAGTGTCCTCGGGGAGGGACAGTCTTGATCAACTGGAGGTCGCTGGTCCAAGGTAAGGTAGTTACAAGCAATATAATGAGAGTGAAGATCAAGACTTGGTATTGTTTTCTTTAAAATATTTTAGCCGGATTTCTTTGTCTTCCAGAACCGCATAAGAGTAGTGAGTCATCCAATCGCCTAAATTTATGTACCGGCTCCCCTCGTTTAATGTTATATCCAGCGGCAGATGACGGTGTCCGAAAATAAAATAATCAATATCGGGATCTTCTTGTAATTTTTGTTTTGAATAAACCAACAGCCATTCATTTTCTTCTCCTAAAAAGGGGGTACCACTGGGATCGCGACTTTTACGGGACCAGAAATGAGCTAGGCGGACGCCGAGGTTTGGATGAATACGTTCAAAAAGCCATTGGCAGAAAGGGTTGCGAAAGATTTTTTTTAGTATTTTGTATCCTTTGTCTGAAGGGCCGAGACCATCGCCGTGACCGAGGTAGATTACTCTATCTTGGTAGGTAATACGTTGAGGGTTATGATAGATGGTTAAGCCCACTTCCTTTTCAAGGTAATCGCGGGTCCAGAGATCATGATTGCCCGTAAAAAAATAAATAGGAAGACCAGCATCTGAAAGTTCAGCTAACTTGCCGAGTATACGTGTAAAACCTCGCGGCACCACTTTTCTATACTCGAACCAAAAATCAAAGATATCCCCTAATAAATAGAGGGCAGAAGCTTCCTCTTGGATATGCTCCAGCCAACGGACTACTTTTCTTTCCCGTTCATGGCTTTTTTTTAGTGTGGGAGCTCCTAAATGAAAATCGGAAGCAAAATAAATTTTTTGCGACATGTGAAAGAAATTTCCCTCGTCGGCCGATCGTTATATGTTAAAATAGATAAATATTCAGAGTATAGCAAAATTGTAATAGATCGGGTTCTTAACTGTCACTTCCTTTTTTATCCTTTGATTTAGAAGAGGAAGAGGTTTCTCCCGATGATTTTTTAGCCGAGGTATTGGAAGAGGATGATTCTTTCTTCTGTTTGCTTTTCTTCTTTTTTGTCTCTTTACCACTAGAGGAGCCAGACTTTGATTTCCCTGTTTTCTTTTTATTAGCAGTGGAAGAGGAAGATTTCTTTTTGGACGTTTTGGCATCGGTTTTATCTCCTCTGCCATCTTGTTCATGAGCTTCAGAAGTGATTGGGGGCTGTCCGATAAGTTCTTCGAGGTCTTTTTTAAATAACACCTCCTTGTCTAACAGGGTTTCCGCAATTTTCTTTAAGACTTCTTTTTTCGATTTCAATATTTTTTTGGTACGCTCATAAGCTTTATCGATCAATTTGCGTGCTTCTTTGTCAATCAACTCGGCCGTTCTTTCCGAGTAGGGGTCTTTAAAGTTGTATTGCCCGTCTGTGTTTTGAAAAGAAACATGACCGATACTTTTATCCATGCCATAGACAGAAACCATGTCATAGGCGATTTTGGTAATACGCTCCAGGTCGTTTTGAGCGCCCGTCGATACCTCTCCGAACATAACTTCTTCAGCAGCTCGTCCGCCAAGAGCCATACATATGGTATCCAGCAGTTGCTCTTTAGTATAAAGATATTTTTCTTTGGGCAGGTATTGTGCATAACCCAAGGCTGCTGTACCGCGAGGTATAATAGATACTTTTACTAAGGGATCAGCATGTTTGAGAAACCATCCAATAAGGGCATGCCCTGTTTCATGGTAAGCGATGATTTTCTTTTCGTCGGGTGAGATAATTTTATTTTTCTTTTCCAGCCCCCCGATTACCCGGTCGATAGCATCTTGGAAATCGTCCATCTCTACCTTCTGTTTATTCGTCCGGGCGGCAGAGAGGGCGGCTTCATTACATACGTTGGCTATTTCAGCCCCCGCAAAGCCCGGTGTAAGGGCGGCCAGCTGTTCTACATCAATGTTATCTCCTACAGTAAGGGGTTTAAGGTGTACTTTAAAAATAGCTTCGCGCTCCCGTCGATCCGGGCGACTTACTACAATTTGACGGTCAAAGCGGCCAGGGCGTAAAAGGGCTGAGTCCAATACTTTGGGTTGGTTGGTAGCGGCTAGTATAATGACGCC
>CAZIGO010000167.1:0-1607 GCA_964538595.1 uncultured Chitinophagales bacterium
GTAATGCAGGATATACTTCCTTTGCCCAGACCCATGATGATCAAGTATACCGGATGCCCTCCTTGATGCATGTATTCTCCGCCGGTAATGATGGAACCTCTGATTGCGGTTATGGGGCCGGGAGCGGTTGGGGTAATGTAACTGGTGGGCACAAAATGGGAAAAAATGTCCTTACTGTGGGTGCTTTGAATGCAAATGGAGAGTTGGTGAGCTTTAGTTCTCGAGGACCGGCTACTGATGGTCGGATAAAACCGGATATTTGTGCAAAAGGGTTAAATGTATTATCAACAGTAAGTTACAACAGCTATGCCCGGAAGAATGGCACCTCTATGTCGTGCCCCGGTTTGGCAGGCATCGTTGCTCAGCTTTATCAAGCTTATAAAGATATGTATGGGGTTACTCCCCCGGCTGGTTTGATAAAAGCAATGTTGTTGAATACGGCTGAAGATTTGGGTAATCGAGGGCCGGATTTTAAGCATGGATGGGGCCAAGTCAATGCTTTACAAGCTGTCCAGTCTATGAAAAATCAACACTTTATGGTGGATTCTCTTGGTAATGGAAGTGAGATGGTTCATTCCTTATCTGTACCGGTTAACGCCCAACAGTTAAGGGTGATGGTGTATTGGACTGATTATCCCGGGAGTCCGACAGCTGATAAAGCATTAGTAAATGATTTAGATATGCAATTAATCAATGATGCTGATACTTTGCTCCCTTGGGTACTGGATCCCACTCCAAATGCTGACTCTTTGGATGATCCGGCGGTCCGGGGCATTGACTCGCTAAATAATATGGAGCAAATTACAATAAATAATCCTGATACCAGTTATAACATACACATTAACGGTACACAGGTTCCTTTTGGCCCTCAAAAATATTTTGTGGTTTATCATATTGTAGATAGCTCGGTTACAATGACTTATCCGAATGGCGGAGAATCTTTTACTCCCGGAGCTTCTGAAAAAATACGATGGAATGCCTTTGAAAGTAATTCTATGTTTACATTAGAGTACTCTTTAGATGAAGGAGCGACGTGGAAAACCATCGATAATAGTATTAATGCTGACCGGCGTTATTATAATTGGACGGTGCCGGATACATTTACGGCCCATGCTCGCATGAGGATTAGTCGGAATGGAAGCGCAGATATCAGTGATACCTCCTTCTCAATACTGGATAAGCCCTCTAATATGCGTATAACCCAAGGTTGTAACGATAGTGCGTTATTGGTATGGGAGGCAGTAACAGCAGCCGACTCTTATAAGGTGATGAAACTGGGAAATAAATACATGAAATCGTTGGAGGTAACCCCAGATACTACTTATAAGTTGTCACATCTTAACAATGATCAAGATTATTGGTTGACAGTAAAAGCACTCAAACAAAAAGGGGTTGTCAGTAAGCGAGCTTTGGCCCGCCGTTTTCGATTTAGAAGTTCAACGAGTAATGTTGAATTTCCTGTGGCAGATAATATTGAGAACCGAGATATATGTGGAGCTAATCACTATGAATGTGTACCCAATGGAGAATGTTATTTTGGGGGAGATTGGATTAATATTAGAACGGCCGGTAGTATTGCTTGGGGAGTAGATTCTAATGGTACGCCC
>CAZIGO010000167.1:1617-5541 GCA_964538595.1 uncultured Chitinophagales bacterium
CGCCCAGTTCCGGAACAGGCCCCTCTGTTGATCATACTAAACAAAATAGGAAGGGGAAATATTTATTCTTAGAAGCTTCTGGAGGATGTGATGGAGAAACAGCGATATTAATGTCTCGATGTTTGGAGCTATCAACAGATAGCCTTCAGCTGAGATTTTGGTATCATATGTATGGAAGTAATATGGGCAATTTATATGCTGAAATAGATACGGGTACGGGATGGACAACTTTATATTCTTTAATGGGACAACAGCAAAATAGTAGTTATGATAATTGGAAACAAGCGGTAGTAAGCTTACCGCAAATTACAGGTAAAAAAGTTAGAGTTCGTTTGAGAGGAGTAACGGGTACCGGTTATGCCAGTGATATGGCATTGGATGATATTAGTATTTGTTCTTCTCCTGTCTCAAAATTTAATTTGGCCGATTCAGGATTGACTTGGCATTTTGACTATACGGGGGAAGGTGCAAGTACATATACTTGGTATTTCGATGATGGAGAAAAAGGGAAGGGAGGACAAGTTACCCACACTTATGACGATGAAGGCTTTTATAATGTTAGTCTGGTTGTACAAAATGCTTGTGGACAGGATAGTATTAGCCGGTTTATAAATGTAAAAAGTACCGGAGTATCATCAGTAACAACCCCAAATCATTTGAAGGTATATCCTAATCCCGCCCGGCAACGTCTTAATATTAAGCTCCGCTACAAGAAACAGCAAACTCCTCATATACAAATAATAGATCCATTGGGATCTGTAGTTTATCAGCAACAATGGTCAGAGAAGACCCGGTCTATTAACAAATCCGTTTCACTAGCCTCCTTCTCGACGGGTATATATATTGTTAGAATAAAGAGTAAGGCCTTTACTTTGACCCGTAAAATAACGGTACAACAATGAAAAATTGAGGACGATTAATTACTGACCGTTTCTAAGTTTAATTTTTCAGCAATAGAGGAAGGAATAGCCTCTTTATGTAACATAATATCTGTGGTCTTATAGAGAATATAAGATTTGGAAGCATAGATATATCCGTTGCCAATATTACTGGTACCCCAGGAATTTTTAATGAGATAGAACTCGTTACCATTTTGATCTTGAGCAGTTCCAATTATGTGCATGCCATGATCATCGGTCACTTTGTATCGGTCAAAAGCATCCTGGCGGGCTTTTTGAGTAATTTCATCTTGAGGAACAGGATGGGTTAATACACTATCCCTCTCTTGTTGGGTCATCTGCCCCCAACGGGTCTCCGGTTTAGTGGCTAGCCCTTTTTCATAAGCAAACCCCTTACCACTTACATCACCGGCCCAAGCTACTGAATAGCCATTACTTAATGCATGATCCAAGATTTTTTCCAAGTCATCTAAAGGAACATTATACATTTCATCCCAACGCCAATTGTCCGGCACTTCAAGTATGAACTTTTCATAAAAGGGGTGGTGCGAAAAGGAAGTAACCTCCACGTAATTATTAGGGTTTAAGGGTAAAGATTCCGCATAGGAGCGGGGAGTATACGTCTTTCCTTTAAATCGAAAAGTATCAGGGGGAGTTCCTAAATAAGTATTTAACGTCTTTTCAATAGCCGGGTGCCAATGATTAGTCAGGGCCCCATTTTTATTCTTTATCACAGCATCTACCATGCCTTTAAGGACGCCCTCTAACTCGCCATGCTCCGGTTTTTCTTCGCCCGAATAAACTGCTTCGGGTATTAAACCATAATTTCGAGCTACATAACGTACATCATGGAAAGCGCCCCCTTGCCCGAATTTTAAATTACCGTGCATTCGAACGTATCGTTTAGATTTATCAGCATAAGTATGCCAAACGACAAACATCTCTGATAGATTAACAAGCTCCTCATTCATACGTGCTAACTCTGATTCAAAAAAGGATAAAGCAGAAAAAGACCAACAAGTGCCGGTGTGATATTGATTTTCTACCTCTGTTGTATTTACGCGGTTAGTAATTTCGAACTTATATTCGCTATTAGGTAAATCTTTCACCACTTGAGCAGATGTAAAAAGACAAGTAATGAGGAATAAAAATATAGCTATTGAGGTTTTAATATATTGCATGATAATCACATTTATATTTTATAAACGGGGCCCATTAAGATAAAAAAAATCCTGTTAATTATTAAAGCTCTTCAGTGAATCAGATGAGAAAGCAAGTGAACAAGAGCACCCATAGTATATCTAAGAAATGCCAGTAAATACGCAGGAGTTGTAACCGTATTTGTTTGCTTGGATTAATATAATTAATGAAAGTTTCTAAGTAAGTGAGTTGCTTCAGAGCATCAACGAATACAACCACTAAAAAAAGTAGTCCTCCTGCCAAGTGTAAAGCGTGAAATCCAGATATGATGTAAAAAATAGATCCATTAGGAGCTCCTGAGAGAGCTACTCCTAACTCTTTTAGTTTCAACCATCCGTAGTATTGACCAATAAGAAAAAGAATACCTAACAGGAGCGTATTACCCAAATAAATTCTAAAACGAATAAACTGATCTTGCTTAAAGCAATAGTAGCTTCTTTCTAATAATAGACTGCTCAAAATCAACAGGAACGAATTGATCGTAAAAATATTGGGGATAGGGAAAGTCTGTGGGGCTGTCATGACAAAATAATAGACGACTAAGGGGAGAAAGAGCGCGGTCATCCCCATCATAGCTACATAAAGAAAAATTTTAAAGGTAGGCATACGACGTAGTTTGTCGTCTATATTCCCGGCCTTTGAATGCTTCTTTGCCTCCTTTTCTGACATAAATGGAGTTTGATATATTTAGGTATAATGTAACAAAAAATGCTTGAATGAATTGATGGGAGCATTAATTCAAAATAACGGGCGGAATACTTTATTGGAGCTCTTTTATCAATCGTTTAGTAAGTAACAACATGGTTTGAGGATTAGTGGCTGTGATTAAATTTTTGTCAATTTCCATATCATTGCCGGTAAAGTTTGCACCGGCATTTATGAGGTCATCTTTAATGGCATGAAAACCGGTTAGTTTTTTTCCTTTAACAATACCAGCGGAGATAAGTACCCATCCCCCATGGCAAACAGCTGCGATCCATTTATTCTCCTTATAATGGCGTCGTATGAATTGTAGGATCTCATTATTGCGTCGAAGTCGATCGGGAGCGTAACCACCAGGGACAAATACACAAGAGAAATCTTGATCTTTTATATTGTCAAAAACCTGGTCGGGAGTGAAGCTCATTCCTCTTTTACCGGTATATACTTTATCTTCCGGAGCTGTTGATATTACATTAAAACCGGCTTCTTGAAATCTGAGGTAAGGATATAAAAATTCAGCATCTTCAACCATATCTTCCAAAAAGATCACAATATCGGACATACTAATCCTTTTAACTTACTTTAAAATTATAATAAAACATTGCTGGGTAAAGTGAGTTAACAATAGTACGAAACCTATTTAGTTTTTATCCCGCGCATAGTCCAATACCCGGTGTAGAGTATCTTTACGGGGATACTTTTTTTCCTGACTCAAACAATCCTTTATATCTTGGTATTGTTGAAATTGTTTGGTCATTAACGGACTCGTTTGAAGTTGATGATTAAGTTGAGCCGTTTCTTCAGCGTTGGTTTCTTTATATAACAACCGTATGAACGAAAGAGGTAAAATAGTCTGCTCCATTTAGCAAGCGTTTTAATGAGAAAATCATGAATCTACAACTCTGTAACGGAAGAATTGGTATATAAATTATTTCGTAGAAAGAATTTTTTTAGGGAGAAATGGGTTTATACTGGAGCGCTTCTTTTACCGGGATACGATTTCCGTTTAAAAAGGAAACGACAAAAGCTCCCTCAATCCCCATCTTTTTAATTAATTGCTTGCATTTGGCAGCAGTTTGATAATTGGGATACTTGCCCACTACATATCGCCTTAGATTTCGAG
>CAZIGO010000168.1:0-2426 GCA_964538595.1 uncultured Chitinophagales bacterium
AAACTCATCTTTCTGATCCATGCTTTTCCGCGTATGAATAGCCGGCCAACCAAATACTCCCTTCACAATACCATCATCGGTGTGAATATTGACCCGTTTAGCTGGAGCAATTTGGTGATCTGAGCCTCCATTTCGGCATACATGCAAAAAACCTTCCTCCGTGATATAATTCACATACCAGGAAATTTCATCAGCATGGGCTTCTATAACAACTTTATAATCAGCATCCGGATTCACTACTCCTACCGCCGTGCCATAATTATCAACAAAATGTTCATCGATATAATCATCGATATAATCGAGCCACAGCTTTTGACCTTCCACTTCATACCCTGTAGGCGAGGGATTGTTAATATATTTTTCAAAAAAATTGATAGCATCTTTCGTCAGTAAAGAACCACCGGTAGACATAATAGGTTAGAATTTTATTTCAAAAATCAGAGGGGGAGGTTGCCATGTTTCTTTTTCGGTATCTGATCCACTTTATCTTCCATCATACGAAAGCCGCGAATCAACTTTTTCCGGGTAACCTCCGGTTTGATTACTTCATCTATAAACCCCCGGGAAGCCGCCCGATAGGGATTGGCAAAATTTTCCTTATACTCTTCGACTCTTTCTTCCAACTTCTGCTCCGGATCTTCCGCTTGCTGAATTTCTTTTCGAAATATAATTTCTACCGCTCCTTTCGGTCCCATTACTGCAATCTCAGCGGTAGGCCAAGCAAAGTTCAGGTCGGCCCCGATATGTTTTGAATTCATCACATCATAAGCACCGCCATAAGCTTTACGAGTAATAACAGTGATCCGGGGAACGGTAGCTTCACTAAAAGCATACAATAATTTAGCTCCGTTAGATATAATGCCATTCCATTCTTGATCCGTTCCCGGCATAAACCCAGGGACATCGACAAATACTAACAACGGTATGTTAAAGGAATCACAGAAACGCACGAACCGGGCTCCTTTACGAGAAGCTTCAATATCAAGGACACCAGCTAATGTCATCGGTTGATTAGCCACTATCCCTATACTACGTCCTGCAATACGAGCAAAACCTACGATAATATTTTCAGCAAAATCTTGGTGCACCTCCATAAACGAGTCTTGATCAATAACTCCTTGCACGATATCATGCATATCATAGGGCTGATTGGGATCTTCTGGGACAATATCGTTCAACTCTTCTCGTATTTCAGCTTCAGCTTCTGTGTCATAATCTTTCAAAGGGGTATATTCTTCACAATTCTGCGGGATGTAACTCAACAATTCCTTTATGCCCTGGATACATCGCATTTCATTTTGGTAGGTAAAATGCGTAACACCCGATTTTGTACCATGAGCTTTTGCTCCTCCCAAGTCTTCATGAGTGACTTCTTCGTGAGTGACTGTTTTGACCACATTAGGGCCGGTCACATACATATAGGAGGTATTCTCCACCATCATAATAAAGTCGGTAATAGCTGGTGAATAAACAGCTCCTCCTGCACAGGGACCCATGACAGCAGAAATCTGGGGAACCACCCCCGATGCACGGGTATTGCGATAAAATATATCAGCATAACCTCCTAAGGAATCCACGCCCTCTTGAATCCGGGCTCCTCCCGAATCATTGAGCCCAATGACCGGTGCTCCATTCTGCATCGCCATATCCATTATCTTACAGATCTTTTTGGCATGTGTTTCTGAAAGCGAACCACCAAATACGGTAAAGTCCTGGGAGTAAACATATACCAATCGACCATTTATTCTGCCATAACCCGTTACTACTCCATCTCCCAACACTTTCTTTTCGGCCATTCCAAAATTGTCTTCCCGGTGGGTAACAAACTTATCCAACTCTTCGAATGACCCTTCGTCAAGTAAAAAGTGAATACGTTCACGAGCCGTTAATTTATTTTTATCGTGTTGTTTTTGAATCCGCTCTTTCCCTCCCCCTAATTCAGCTTTTCGATGTTGTTGGTCTAAGTAGTCAAATTTCTCTTTCATAATTGATATTCTTATTTACAAAACAAATATAGCGATTTTTCAGCAATGACGAAATATTAAAGGGCGGGATTGAATAAACGATAGGAAATCATTAAAAAACTTCTCCTACGGTATAGTCAATGAATCAATCTTGATATTTTTTTCTTATCTCTACTAACGACCGCTTAACACGCAATGTTTTTGAAAAGTTTGTACATTCCCTGATTTATCAAAGATCTCTGCATAAATAATATATATCCCTTGACGGGCCTTGCCCCCTTCTTTTGTCGTGCCCTCCCACGTGAGCATCCCCGAGTGTTGTAAGAGTTTATTATTAGCCAATCTTTTAATTATCCGCCCTTTTACATCGTACACCATCACTTGCCCGATTTGGCCCGGTTGTTCGAATGCATAATAGATTCTTAATACGTCTTCATAGCCATCAGCATTGGGCGTAAACAC
>CAZIGO010000168.1:2436-5537 GCA_964538595.1 uncultured Chitinophagales bacterium
GGTCGATTACTAAACTGAGAATTTTTATACCCCGGGGTGGCATATCCTACCGTGGATGCAGCCGAATGCCAATTATCCGTAGATTGTGTCGGTTCGTCAAAATGGATTCGTTCTAAGGCAACTCCCTCTTGGTGTTGCAACAATTCTAATTGCATCTCCGAACGATAGGTGAAAGCATCCACTACTTGCCAACCTTTATTAGTCACAATCACTCTATCTTGCTCATTAGTGTAATTGGGAAGATCGTCAGCTTCTATAATGCGCTCTGGGTACGGTACTTGGCAGGCACTATCTAATTTTTGCCGATCCGCCGTTATCGCCAGATAGTCGCCGGGAAAAAACAAGTAGCCTAATTCTTTGACAGGTATCATCTGTTCCACTTGATGAGAGACGGGATCACTTTTACCCACTCTCAACATTTTCAGATCCAATATCTTTGCCGAGCGATTATAAAGTTCAACAAAATCCACGCCTGCGGGAGGGGGGTTATATAATATTTCATTTATCACCACATCAAAACTATCGGAGGATTCGGGAAGGCCTACCCGCCCGGAATCTGTGTTTAAACTACGACCATTGCACCCTTTTAATGAACTGACCTTTAACGTATATATTTTGTTTGGATGCAGAACTTTAGACAGGGTCAATTCAACCTTTTTATACAATGGAGGGATGGGATGAGCTGCTTTTATGGAGAGCGGCGTAGATACCAATCTGTAGTTATTCACTACAGCCGCTGCTGTACTATCTACTCCCTTATTGAAGTATACCTGTAATGTATCGGGAGAAGCAGGGTAAATATGTTGTAGCTTGGGGATACTACGCTGAACAGAAGAGGTCTGACGTTCAGGTTTACTCCCCGGTGTACCTCCTTGCGGATGAACACTTGACTTCCAATTTCTCTCATTGCCACAAGGATTATGAATATCTATCAGTGTTAAACTCCATCCTCCCTTCGCTTTTATTGGATTATCATACCAATCAGCTGAGTACTGGAGCCCAAATATAGTTTTCCCATTGGGCTTTTGCAGCGCTATCACATCGCCTTCATTATTTAAGGAGGGCCAACCATCAAGTTTTACTCCTTTCCCATATTCCTGCATACTTTGTTTAGCCGAAGCGGGATATAGAATAATAAAACTATCGGGGTATAATGTAACAGAAGGCAGAGAAGGCCCCCCATTCCGATCTTTAAAATACCACCCTTTTAAGTTAATCTTATACGGCGTCCGATTATATAGTTCTACATACTCATGCTTCGGCAATCCCACCGGAGGGACCGGATCGGGCAACACTTCACTGATTATGATATCATACGGTTTTATGCGATAATAAAAGAAAGGGGCCTGTCCGTTGTTTAAATAATTATCATTATAATCCCGCACACTATCTACCTGTAGTTTGTACTTTTTTTCCTCTTTAAATCCCCTGTCAAAAGCCAGTATCACATGGCTCGGCCGCTGTCTTCTATGAGTAGCCTTAACAGGCTGTCCCAGACCAGGAACGCGATAATGAGTAACTTCAGCAGCGCCAGCATGCCGCAGTCCTTCATTAAAAATCACGCGGATCTTTTTCTCGGTCAAAACTTCAATACTATCTATAGTAGGAGCAAGCGTATCGGGGTCAGGTTTACCTATATACACATCATCAAAATAAAATCGATCACTGCGAGTTTGTGTATAATGACAAGCAAATCCAAAATAAAGAGGAGGATTAGATATACTATCTGCCCCTTTTCCCATAAGTTGATAATTTTTCCTTCCCGTTGTATCGGTCCATACCTTCCACTCCCCCGACGGATAATAGCGCACTCGCACGCGCAGTTCATTTTTGGACTGATCAGTAATATCGCCAGGGCCAATTACTATAGGTATTTTAGGGGCATTACTACTGTCTTTCCGATACAAAATGATATTATCATCACTCCCTCCCACTTCTATAAAATACCCCCATGTATTGTCGAGCAGCTGGGGTTGTTTTGAAGACAAATAAACACGAAGAAAATTATTAGAACTAGTGTTAAATTGTAAACGGCAATACCACCGCCACTCCATACTATCGAGGGAAGGTTGAGTAGTCCGTAAATAAGTAATGCTATCTTTTTCGGGAGCTTGTAAATGCAACTCTTCCTGAGCAGTGACTTCAAACACTCCTGTATCGCCTTCCCAAAGAGGGTCAGTTGTTAAGTTACTATCACTAAAATGATCAATTACTTGCCCCTGTAGAGCGGAGGAAATAACAAGCCATACAACGGGTGTTGTTACCCCCCTTAACGATTTATATAATAACGACATGCTAAGGTGTTCAGCGAGTAATAATAAAACGTATCATTCTATTGTAATCCCCGATAAATTTATTAACTTTATAAGCTAAGTAGTATGATTGTTAAATATAAAGTAAATTTTTTATATGGATAAGTTAAAAGAACGATTTTCTGAAAAAGCATTACCGGTTGCTAAGGAGATTAAAGAAATGTTAAAAGAACATGGAGATGAAAAGGTCAGTGAGGTTAGTTTAAAACAATTATACGGTGGCATGAGAGGGGTAAAATCCTTAGTTACTGAAACCTCCAGCTTAGATCCGCAAGAAGGTATTCGTTTCCGGGGATATTCTATCCCAGAACTTAGAGAGAAATTACCTAAATCAGAAGATGGAGAGGAACCGTTACCCGAGGGGATTTTTTATTTAATGCTTATTGGAGAGTTGCCGACGAAGGAAGATGTAGAATTGGTCAGCAATAATTTTGCCCGGCGAAGCATAGTTCCCAAGCACGTTTTTCAGACGTTAGACTCCCTTCCAGAGAACACTCACCCGATGACGCAATTCAGTATTGCTATTGAAGCTATGCAAACGGAGTCATTATTTTCTAAAAAATACAGTGAGGGGCTGAACAAGAAGGACTACTGGGACCCTACTTATGAAGATGTGATGAACCTCATTGCCCGTCTACCACGGGTTGCTGCTTACATTTACCGCCGTACTTATCGTAATGATGAGCATGTTGAGCCTGATCCCAAGCTCGACTGGGCTGCCAACTATGCTCACATGCTCGGTTATGAGAATAAAGAATTCCAACGGTTAATGCGTCTTTACCTAACTAT
>CAZIGO010000169.1:0-5464 GCA_964538595.1 uncultured Chitinophagales bacterium
TTGCCCAACGTCCTCGCGCAAATCCGGCCGCCCAACATCGCCGACGAACAGGGTGTCCCCGGTAAATACAGCTTGCTGATTTCCTTTCTTATCTTCCAATAAAATACTGATACTATCGGGAGAATGACCGGGAGTATTAAGGGCTCTTAACGTTAACTTGCCCACCTTGACCGTAGCGCCCTCATCGAACGATTGGTGCGAGTATTCTGCCCCCACCTTTTTACTGACATACACGGTGGCCCCGGTTTCTTCTGATATTTGCGCATGACTGCTTACAAAATCCGCATGCGGGTGGGTTTCGAAGACCGCCACGATCTGGGCGTCCTTTTGACGGGCCTCATCGTAATAGGGTTGTGGATCGCGGGCAGGATCGACCACGGCCATTTCTCCTTCGCTGTAAATCGTATAGGAAGCGTGTGCTAAGCTTTCGTCATAAAACTGAATATCCATTTGATTTGATTTTTGATGAAAAAATTTAAACCCCCGCTTGTCGGGCCATAATATAGATCCCCATTACCAGTATAAACCAACCGAATATGGGTTTCAATTTCTGGTTATTAATATATCGGCTCAGGTAAGAGCCTCCAAAGATACCTCCCACGGCCAATCCCGTAAACAGGAGTAAGAACCCCCAACTAATGGATTGGCCCGCAGCAATATCTCCGGTAAAACCGATCAATGATTTTATCGTAATAATGAATAAACAAGTTCCGATGGCCAGCTTCATCGGTAAACCCACTAACACAACCAAGGCCGGGATGATCAGGAAACCTCCTCCGGCTCCTACCCAACCGGTCAATGCCCCTACAACGAGACCTTCCCCAATCACCAAGGGGTAATTCATCGAGTGGTGGGTGGGATCACGTGTTTTTCCGAAATCACCGATCATTGAGGCAGCTGCCGCAATCATCATCAAAGCAAAGACCACCATTATGAATCCACCCTTATCGAGCGTAAATAGGCCGGTGTCCCATATCACTTCAGGCAGGGCGGGAAGCAGATATGCCCGCGTTAGATAAACGGCTAAAAAAGAAGGGATGGCAAAGACCAAACCTGTTTTAAAATCCACCAAAGACCGTTGTAAGTAACGAATACTGCCGGCAAAGCTGGCCACCCCTACGACAAATAAGGAATAAGCGGTGGCTAATACGGGCTCTACCTGCATAAAATACACCAGTACCGGCACTGTCAGGATAGAACCGCCCCCGCCCAAAAAGCCGAGCGAGACCCCAATGACGATCGCCCCGATATAACCCATTATAGCAGTCAGTTCAATCATAGATTAGTATATGTTCATTTATTCATAATTTATCGAAAAAATTAGTCGATCAAATCACATTGTTCCATGCATTCAAAGATGTTCAAAATGTGGTCATCAGCCAATGTATAATAGACGTTCTTGCCCTCGCGTTCCCCGTTCAACACACCTTTATCTTTTAACTTAATAAGATGATGGGAAAGCAGCGATTGTTCTACCCCCGTTTCTTCAATTAATTCGCTAACCGAGGATCTTTTCTCCGTCCCCAAGTGTTTGAGAATTTTCAAACGGAGAGGGTGGGCAATCACTTTAAGCACTTCGGCAACTTGTTCTAACTGCTTCGCTTGTTTATCCGATTGATCGGGTTTTATAGAATTCATAATTATCTTTTTCTTGTGAAGATGTCACAAACTTATGAATAAATGTTCATCTTTTTATGTTTTGGGGGTAAAAATTTTATAAAACGCTTTTGCTCAATGGAATAAAGTTATTACATTGCGCCTCTGACCAAAAAAAGAGGACAGAATAAGGGGAAGTGAAATGATAGGATGAATAATGGCATATATTGAGACTTCAATACAGGTTAGTATTGCTGTATTTATAGCAGCTACTATTGTTATTGGTATTGCCGGTACTTTATTAACGAGGGTGAGCGATCGATTAGCCGATGCTACGAAGATTGGGGAGGCGGTGTTTGGTGCCGTGTTATTAGGTGGGATGACCTCGCTTTCTGGCATTATTGCCTCGGTAACAGCTGCCTATGAGGGACAAGCAGAAATGGCTATTAGTAATGCAATTGGCGGTATTGCGGCTCAAACGACTTTCTTGGCTGTGGCCGATATTTTTTATCGCAAGGCGAATCTGGAACATGCTTCAGCTTCGTTACAAAATATACTTTTGGGAGTTTTACTTTTCGGGCAGTTAGCATTGGTTTTGCTGGTTATGTCGGCACCGGATTATATTCAGTGGGGTGTACATCCCGCCTCATTTCTTGGTATTGGTATGTATATTGCCGGCGTCTATTTTGCCTCAAAAGTTAAAGATAGTCCGATGTGGTACCCAAAATCTACCCAAGAAACGGTGGAAGATGTACCGCATTATGCCCATATTTCCAAAAGGGAAGAGTTTATTTTGTGGGGGAAATTTTTTGTATTGGCATTGATCGTGGGGACTGCAGGTTATGTGGTAGCGAGGGCCGGTATCGGGATATCGGCTCAGACTAATTTGTCGGGCTCCTTTGTCGGGGCCATGTTTATTGCTGTTGCCACTTCTTTGCCGGAGTTAGTGGTAGTAGTTGCTGCTGTCCGGCAAGAGTCATTGAATATGGCGGTCGGTAATATTATTGGAGGAAATACTTTTGATGTCCTGTTTGTAGCTTTTGCTGATATGGCTTTTATGGGAGGGTCGATTTATCATGCTTTGTCGCATCGTCAGACCTTTATCATATCCCTCACGCTTTTGATGGTAGCGATATTGTTGTTTGGAATGTTATTTAGAGAAAAACACGGTCCGGGACAAATCGGTTGGGAAAGTCTATTTATTTTACTTTTGTTTGTGGGAGGGTATAGTGTAATGTACTTTATGTAGTGTAATTATGAACCTAACCCATCCCCCACTTCTTTAATGAATAGATGCTCCCTAAAAGAAAATGACCGCTGCAAATGCCAATAGTATATAAGTGTTTCCAATGAAAGTTATTGTAATCTCCAATATCTGTTGGAGAATAGGTGAGAGGAATAATAGAAGATTGTTAAAAATTAAATAAATCTATGTTCGTTACCGGAAGCTACGAATCTTTATACAGAGTTGGTCTTGGTGCAAATGGTTCTTATATGATGTTACAAATGATTGAAGGGTTTATGTTCCATTGGTATCAGATTGTTTAATTCGTTTGATTATGAAATAACTATTATCTTCTTTTTTAAATATCTGTTTAATTAAAGTGCCGGAAGCATAAAGCCATTCCGTTAATGAATAATGTACCTCATGAAAATTCATGCCCCAAACATAAGTGTTGAGTGTCACTTTTGAAGTCATTTTATACCATTTTTGAGGGTCTTTACCGATATGGACAACTTGGCGATTGTAAATGTGTATAACACTATTGCTTCCTAACAAACTCATCCATCCTCCTATTACTTTTAGTTTAAATTTACGGTCGGGAATCCCCTTGGTAGAAGAAGGGTCAACAGGATACAACCCCTTACCGTTTAAAGCTTTTATCTTAACCTTATTCGAAGCTTGGTTAGGGCTAAATGGAACCAGATTTAATATCATCTTCTGATCTTCCGGATTGCAATAAAACCGGGTTTTAAGGCTGTCTGTCAGATGTGATTTTTCATTGTAAAAGTAAATACGAATGGGGAGGTAATAACCGGAGGTATTTTGAATGAGTTGACCGATCTGAAAAACTTGGCTGTTTATAAGTGCACTTTGAGAATTATAATTGTAACGCTTAAAGGTTTGATTATTGACTTGTTCAATCGGTAACTGTGCTAAAGACTGCCCCTGTAAAGATATTGAAGTTAATAAAAGATAAACTCCAAAAGTGATTAATTGTAAAACAAAGGTACAACTATGTATTTCTCTCTTATTTTCAATAAGATTTTGCAATTTATACGTTATTTATGAGAGCGCTCCTGTAACACAGCAGGGCCTTTTTGTCCATCCCGAATTCGTACCACATCTTTTACATCGGAGGTATAAATTATTCCGTCGCCTCGTTCGTTTGTACTGGAATGCCGTTGAATAATATCGATTATTTCCTTATAATTTTCGTCAGCACAAATCATTTCAATTTTTACGACTTTACTATGCATATACGGGAAGTCTAAGCTGGGGAATGCCGAGTCGGGATCTGTAAATTTGCCTGTTCCCTCTCCTTCAAAAATAGTCAATCCATAATAATGATTTTTTCGAAGAGCCTCATAAACATCATCTAATTGCTTAGGACGAATAAAGGCTTGTACAGATTTCATGGTTAATCATTTAGTATGAGTGATATAATGGAAAATAAAAACTGTATACTTGATATTAGATGATATATATCAAGTTTACCCATTCCGTTGGAAATTCTATGGAGGAAGGGCACTTAACAATTAATAAAAAAGAGATGATTAATTTAAGCTATCTATGACTTTCCGTAGTCGATCTCGCACTTGTTGAGCAATTTCACCAAGTGCTTCATTATCGACAGCTTGCATAGAAGCGATCGGATTAACGGCTGATACTTCCACCGCTCCGTTGGTTTCTTCGACAATGACGTTACAGGGTAACATCGTACCAATTTTATCTTCTTTTTGAAGCGCTTGATAAGCGAATTCAGGATTACAGGCCCCTAATATACGGTAGTTCTTAAAGTCTTTATCAAGCTTTTTCTTAAAAGTGTCTTTTACGTCGATTTCCGTTAATACACCAAATCCTTCTTCCGAAAGAGCCTCAGTTACGCGTTCAATAATAGCATCAAAATTGCCGTCTAACGTTTTACTGTAATAATATTTCATATAATTTGTTTTAGTTTATTAATATAGCGAGATTTAATAGTAGTAAACTTTTCTATTATCTTATTATACTGTACTTTACCAAGCGGCAAACTCCCGTATATTGGTCCAGTACATACTCACGATGCCAATGGACCACATAAGGGCGGCTAAAAATGATACCAAGGTGTAGGAGATGCGCCAAACATTATTATCTTTGTAGCGAATCACCGGCCAAGCCAGCACACCCGTAAATCCAGAAAAGAAAAAACCGATAGAAAGAGGTTGGGGGGACCATGTCAAGCCTAAGTTAATGATCTGTGCACCAATGACAAAGGCTGCTATTCCGGCTAGTAATGCATAAATGGCCAATGGTTCTAGGGACAAATTTTTGTAAAGGGTCCATGCAATACCTATCATTATTGCTCCAAAGACCAGTGCTGGTTCACCAAAGGCTATATTAAAACTGCCCGGTAGGGGCCAGGTCCAGATCATATGGAGACCAGTTATAAACGATAAGAAACCTACAACAAAGAAAGGGGCCGCCCAATGCCGGGAGTCTCCGTCATAATCTTTTTGCCATATAAGATTGCTCAACAGTAGATGGCCGGCCGCCACATTCAAAATAATCAGGGTAACATAGTTGTTATATTCCATACTCCGGTTAGTTTTTTGTGAACGATATTATCAAATATAATGAAGTGATCAGGCCAATACACTGATATTT
>CAZIGO010000170.1:0-5453 GCA_964538595.1 uncultured Chitinophagales bacterium
GATTACGCGTAAAGTTCAGGATTACAAGCTTCAAATATTTAATCGGTGGGGCGAAAAAGTGTATCAAGCCGAAGATTATGATAACGATTGGGACGGTACCTATAACGGGAACCCCTTGCCCCACGGTGTTTACTTTTATGTACTTGACCTGAACACCGACCGGGAGCCTATTAAAGGAACAGTCACTATTATTCGTTAAAAAAAGATAGCATATGCGATATATAATTTTGATCTTGTTGTTTGTATTCAGTGGTATCAGTACGGTACAAAGTCAACAGTTACCGATGTACAGTCAATACATGCATAACGACTTTGTACTGAACCCGGCCATTGCCGGTACGCACTCCTATTATGCGGCCCGGTTTGCCTTTCGGAAGCAATGGGCCGGTTTTGAGAGAGCTCCCTCTACCCAAACCCTTAGTTACCACATGCCCTTTAAAGACCAAAAAATGGGAGCCGGGGGATATATCTATAATGACCAAGTGGGTCCTATCCGTCGTACCGGCTTGAACGGCGCCTATGCTTATCACCTAAAATTATCGGACAACAAAACAATATCTATGGGGTTAAAAGCCGGTTTTTTTCAGTATGCGATAGATAATCAAAATCTTACGACCCAAGAACAAGGAGATGATGCTATTCAACAAGAAAATGCTACATTATATGCTCCTACCGCCGGTGCTGGTGCGCATTTTAGCGGCGAAAACTTTTTTGTTAGCTTATCGGTCCCCCAACTCATCCCCGTCGATGTTAACATGGGCAATCAAGTGACGGGCGGCTTAGGACAATTGGTTCCGCACTTTTATCTGTATGGGGGCTACCATTATGTTATCAACGACAAATTTAGTGTTGAACCCTCCACTTTATTCAAGACTACTGCTGCCTCGCCGCTTCAATTAGATCTCAATGTAAAAGGGTATTATAAAGAACAGTATTGGCTGGGCCTCTCTTATCGAAATTCTTTTGCCCAACAATATCAACATAAAGACTTGGTATTTGCATTGGGTGTTACGATAAATGAAACCTACCATGCCGGCTATTCCTATGATCTTTCCCTGGGCGAAATTGCTCCTTATCATAACGGCAGTCACGAGATAACGCTCGGCTATAACTTTTCACCTTCTCAAAGTAAATCAGCAGCACCACGCTTATAAGGGAACCCAGACTTTCATCTTTTTGTATGCTTCTCCCGTTTTATCAGATCCTCTATTCCCACTTTCTTTAATAGGGACCGGCAAAGCGTGGAAAAAGTTTACTGACTAACGCATGTAAACCCCATTTTTTGTAATACTCTCACCGAACATAACATGCAAAGTTTTATTAACTTCTCATAACATACTATCGACGACAAATAAATCGTTGCTAAATTAGCAATGCTTTACTAGTCAAACCCGTAATAGTAGTCCTATGAATTACAAACTGATAACTCCTATTATAGTATCGATATTCCTAATTGCCTCCTGTAAGAAGGATAAATTTATCGGCAAGGAAATAATAAATCACACTTGGAAAAACATTCATATTGAATTAAAGAATGGGAAGCTTACTTTCCCGCCTGACAGTACTATAAAAAATAACAATAACTATGTGTTAAGGTTTAGCCCCACAAAAAAGTATTTTCGTTATCACCTACAGTTAGAAGACCAAAGCTGTACGGGCCAATATGAATTTAATGGAAAAAATAAGATAGCGTTTTCTAATAATATGGTTTGTACTGCAAATAGGGAGCAGGAAATTGATTATACTAAAGTATTTATTAAAAAATTACAAGAAGTGATCAAGTATGAGATAAAGGATTCTATAATGGTGCTGATTACAAAAAACGATGCCCAATTACATTTTAAGAAAAAGAAATAGTATAAGATAAATGTATTTTATTAAATAATTATTTGATTTCTTATTAATGCTGTACATCTGCCGGGCTGCCAGTAAAAGCCCCCGTTATAAGCGACAATGTTAAATATGACTGTTTAGATTGACGCCTCCATGCGCATGTACAACTACAGGCTTGCCTTATGGTATAAAGCATAAATAAAGAAAATGAATAGCCAATCTGATCACTCCAATCTTCTTGATAAAGTTTATCAGGATAACAACCGGGGCAAATAAAAAGTAAACCTCCCCTTAAAATTGACTACGTCCGAACAACAGGTTGATTGTGCCGTATATGGGGAAGCATTTACTTATTCAAGTATTATATTACATTTATTTCCCACCGCTTTTAATATCGAGCGATTTAGGTTATATTTTTTCTGGCAAGCTGATTTTAGGCTCAGTTAGCTATAATAACCTTTCGGGAGATCTTTTGATTGTTGACCTTATCCAATACAGACAAGATAAATATGCCATTACTAATGTTCGATAATGGGAGTGATAAAATGTTAGGTCCTTCTTGTAACGGATAGCTTTTTGAGAGTCTGATCTTCCCCGAGACGGTAGATAAGATGAATAAAGTATTTTGAGAAGAGCGCGGACTTGTGACGGATACTTTCAGATTTTTAGGGGAGGAGGCCACCTCACCTATTTTCAAGGCAGCACTCGTATATTCAAGAGGGACACTTAACACTCCATGATATTCATGATTTCCATTAAAATCGGTCTGTTTCAAGCGATAATAGATCACCTCTTGGGAGTCGGGGAGGGAAGCATCTTCAAAATTATATCGCTGGGTTTGGTAAGTATTGCCCGCTCCATCAATTTGAGCAATTTTATCAAATTGATGGCCGTTCATTGAGCGCTCCACGGTAAAGTAGTCATTATTAGTTTCTGTTAATGTTGTCCAGGATAAGGCCACCGTGCCTTTGTTATATTCAGCATTGTAAGCCTTTAATTCTATAGGCAAAGAAACGGTACCCGTATAAGAACAACTACAGGCCCCTCCCCCTGGACACCCGGATTCATAATATTCCTGCCCTCCTACTTCCCAATCTTCACCATCCGGATTGCCATCTACCGTAACCGTTACATTAAAACACTCCTGGGGATCACTGGTCCCGACAAACTCTGGTTGAGTGTCATCATTCCAATCTCCATATTCCACATCATATCCTCCCTGCCCAATATTAGAATTAATAGTAGTTCCATTATTACTGGTTACACTGCTTGTAGGAGTTGAAGTTACACTCACCCCAGTGATATCTATATAAAAACCATAAGAAGGACCATTAGAAGATTGATCGCCGGCAAAACAAACCTCGAACGTCATATCATAGGTGCCGTCCCCGTTATCTGTTACGCTTAAAAGAGTGGATTCAGAGTTATTACAAGCCCCTCCTTGAAAAGCAAAACCCAGTATAAAAACTATAAACAGTGAGACTACCTTAATCTTTTGTGTTATCATAAAACTCCGCTTTCCCTTTAAAGTAAGGAATAATAGAGTAAATCCTTTATTTCAGCCTCTTTATCTCCCCTACAAAATTCAACTATTCTTACGCCACCATAAGATGCATAGTTTTTACCCAACGCAAGCGATCCATCACCATTTTAAATAACCGGGACCATATAACAAACCCCTATATCTCCCGATATTTGCTCTACGGTTGGGAAGTATTGATGATGCAAAGATACTTCTCTTAATCTAGTGATACACCATTAGAGCATTATCCTGTTCCTATCAAATAGATTTTACCCCTCCCCTGTTCACAATTCTCTTGTCAGCCAAAAATTAACAGAGAACAATAGAGATCGGAAGCGTATAACAAACCAGCTATATCCCAAACAAGCTCTTCTGTAAAGATGGTAAGGATTATAGACACCTTCCTGGCTTCTTCACAACCAAAAAAGGCTTATGCTAATAACTAAAGAGATCCCTCCACCAATAGGATAAAGAAATTCCTCGTACCTGTATGCCCCCAGCAAATCAATCAAGCCATGCTCTTGCCTTTCATCCAAAAGCAAGAACATCCTAATGCGAGAGAGTTTACTCTTCCTTTCGCAGTTGTTACCTTTGTCCAATCAGGCCCTATACAGGATCCGGAGGGTCGCTCATTATACGCATTTTTTGGGCCTATCGATAGAACAGGATATACTGGCCTCGTAGCAATTACCAAAGACGATACATTCAATCTACTTTTCCTTTGTATATTTTTTGCCGGGGATCGGAATCAGCATAGGCACCTTTTGCCGATAATCCTCATAAACTTTCCCTAAATGGTTGACCAGTGATCTTTCTTCAAATTGGATACCTAACAGAATATATCCCGTCGTAGCTATGGCAAAAATCAAGTGCCCCATTGTCATAGTGGGCGTAGCCCAAAAGCCAATAATAAAACCCAACATCAAAGGATGTCGCACATATTTATATAAGTAAGGTGTTTGAAATTCAATAGGCGCGGGTTTTTTATCCTTAAAATAGCAGAACACTTGCCGTAAGCCAAACAAATCAAAATGGTCAATCATAAAGGTGGAGAGTAGTACAATTATCCAACCAAGGCCAAACAACCCGTAAAGAATCCCTTGACCCACCTGTGACGCCACATGCCAAATGGGAGTCGTTAAGGGTTGCCATTGCCAAAATATCAAAAGTAACAGTAAACTGCTTAAAAGGACATAGGTGCTTCTTTCGGCCGCTTTAGGGATTATTTTCGTTAACCCCCTTTTAAAAAAATCACGGGCCATAAGGCTATGCTGAACAGCAAAAAGTCCCAATAGTCCCATATTGATAAGCAAGGCCGGCGTAAAAGCTATACCGTTACCGGAATTGATGGTTTTGGGTACGCCAAAATCACCAACAAAGCCAATGGCATAAAAAAAACTCAATAAAAATATTACATAACCTATAATACCATAAAACAATGTAACTACCCTTTTCATAACTATTTATTTTTATTTTTTTATTTAGCCATAAATGTAATAATTGTTTTTGAAGTTTAAAAATATAATTTTTAATTTTAATTTGGGGGCTAATGGGACTGTGTGACATTGATATTTAAAATTCGTTCAAACAGCAAACAAGCGCATTAAATATATTTATTAAAAAAACGATAAGTGGTAGCGTATGAGAGAAAGGATTCTACAATAATGCTGATTAGAAAAAAAACGATGTCCAATTACATTCTAAGAAAAATAGGTAGTATAAGCAATGAAATTTTATTATATGATTAGTGGGTTTTGATAGTTGAGCTGTGGTGGTCTGTCAGAAAGATCCCGCTATAAGCAACGATAAGGCAAATTGAAATTAACAAGTACTTAATTTCCCCTACTTGACATTTTATAGCTAATATAAAAACATCTGATCATGGAAACGGAATACCTCGACAGCATCAAAAAAGAATTGGAATATTACAAGTCCGTCGGAGAAAAAACCTTTGAACAATTGGACGAAGCGGATTTTTTCTGGCAGTACAATGAAATGTCTAACTCCATTGCTATCATTGTGAACCACCTCTGGGGAAATATGACATCGCGCTGGACGAATTTCTTAACCGCCGATGGAGAAAAAGAACTCGACGACG
>CAZIGO010000171.1:0-5354 GCA_964538595.1 uncultured Chitinophagales bacterium
GGGGGTTTTTTTGTTTGTGGGGCACAGATTGTGGCGTTATTTATCGTGTTTCGTAAATTAATAGGATCGATTTGTATTGCCTTGCAAATTGATTTCCTAATGTGGAGGTTCTCTCCCTTTGTTCCCTCTCAAAATAAATACTCTACTCACATTCTTCTCTTTATCACTCAAGACGCACCTTTCTATTTTCAGTAAAATACAATAAGGGGGGAGTAAGCTCCCCAAAAAATGGACTGGTTAAAATGATAAATTTTTTTCTCCCCAACGAAATCATCACATTTACTGACTGTCCAAAAAATGGGGAGCATACACTTAGTATAAAAGCAATGCGGCTTAAGAACGAAAATGGTTATTCGTTGATATCAGTAAAGTACAAAAATGAGTGAAAAATATCATATTATCCCTGAAAGGGAGCTTTGCTTTTATACTTCGTGAGCGGTTGATTTCTTTGTTATCTTTTGATATACTTCTTTAGCTTGTTCAAAATGTCTTTGTTCATGGGCAACCATGATTTCAAATGCTGTTTCTAATCTATAAACGATATATTTGTTAGCGGGAGAGGAAATCACGATTCCTTGCCCCAGTAAGTCTTTCGATTTTTTAATTATATTTTTCAGTTTAGATTGATGTTTCATGAATCGATCAAGTATCCCCATTGGAATTTCGCTTTTGGTGGGTTCCCATATTGAAAAAGTTTTCATTCTCTTTTTCCTATTTGGTTCAACTGCTTTTAAAACTGTATTCCCAAAAAATGAAGTTATAAACGGAAGCTTTCCCCACCAGGGCGTTTTGTAAGCCCCCTCTCGTATTGAATTAATTATTGGAAAGTATGTTTTGTTGGTTATAATTATGTGGTCAATATTTTGGGCAATACTCCATGTCTTTGCATTGGGTTTCCAATTTAATTGTTTAAAACTTAATTCACCAAAAGTTTCAATGAAGTTTTGAGTGGTCTTATCTATTTGTTCGTCCCAATTTTTCATATCGATAAATGCTGGTTTTTGCTGAATGCCTCTAACGTCTCAGGTATAAAGCAAGGCGGGGTTTGATGGCCGCTTACTTTTCAACTGAGTGAATAATTTGTTTTTAAAACCTATAATACTCTAATTTTATTATTTCAGTCCGCTTTACTTTATGACAAGTTAGGTATAGTATGCCTGCAATACCAGTCATTTCAGAGAAAATAATTCGATCAGTTTTTCATTAACCTCCTTAATTTCCTTTTCAGTCAAGGTGCCAAGTCTACCAATAGCTAATTCTTGATCTAATGTGGCTATTTTATTCAATTTAATCAGCGATTCTTTCTTGAGTCCATTTCGGTCGGTTGGTTTTATTAAAACGTCTGTTTCAGTTCGCCATTTCAGTCGAGTAGTTATAAATACAACTGTTACATCAAGGTTAGTAGTCGTTAAAACTAAGGCAGGTCTTTTCTTGCTATCCTCCAGGTCGGTAAATGGGAAAGGTATGAGGATTAAATCTCCTTTCTTCATTTATATTTTTCTTTCAGATCCTCTTCTGAATATAAATCTTCCTCGTTTTCCAAGAATTCAAAACTATTCGAGTCACTGGTAAGTTTGTGAATGCCATCTTGGATAATATGTTCCTCATACCGGTTGTATAGAAACTCTGTATAATCAGCTATTTGATGGACTTTATCATCCGGTAGCTGTTTGAGATAACTCAATGTTTTTTCAATCAATGCTTTCTTGGTCATAATTCTCACTTTTCTACACTAAATATAACGAATTATTATCTATTTTCATTCCTCATTGTTATAGTTCAGGCTTATTATACCTAACTCGTTATATCAACAATAAACTTGTTGTTTATCCGTCATTTTCATTCATTGTCCGTATAATATTCTCACTGTCATTACTGATATCCCGGAGCCCTTTACGAATCTGTATAAGTATTTTATAAAATATAATAAACATAGGGAGACTCCACCATAAATGACTAAACTTCCCGTTTTTGTTTCACAAATAGGAGCACTTACTACTTGAACCCAGAAATCTTTAAATGAGGGGGCATTAAACTAAAGCTTATTACATTTGCTATCCACCCCGGTCCTAAAGAGAATGCAATCCGGCAATCCGTCAAAATCCCCTCCCCTTCCCATGCTTGTTATCTTTCAGAAAACGTCCCTTAACAAATCGATCATTCCCCGTTATACAGGTCATGCAAAGAGATGACTTCGCCCCAGGGATGATTGGCTTGCCAGGTTTGAACCGATTGTTCAGCAGTTAAAAAATGAACCTGGCTACAAATGGATTCCTTTGGTCGGTCGTTATTGAAGGAAGAAAGACCGGGCACCGTCGAAATAAAAATATTGTCATGGGACGTTGCTTGTAACTCATCTCCATCAACCAGTATCTTTACAGCGGTTTCATTGATAAGATCTTTAGAATGAATAGCAGCCTTCATCTGATGAGCCATGGGTATCATTAATGCATCTATAACGCACCACCCGTAACATTGTGTTTTGTTATTTCTGATTTCATGGGGAGTAGGGTTGAGTGATAAACCAAAGAACTCTTGTATATAACCCGCTTTGTCCTCCATTGAAACCTGCTGTATCAAGGTCCTCACTTCCTCTTTTTCGAAAGCGGGTTCCTCTTCCGATACAAATTTGACAGCTTCCGGCCGGGAGATCCGTTTACTCTCTAATAGCCCTTGTTGAATTTGAAAAAAGGATTTATAGGGCATTTCTTCCAAAGGAAGGTTTAAGCGATCAATGAATCGGTTAAACGTCGGGGATCTTTTCATACGGTATGAATTTTTAAAACGACAAAATATAACAGCCTTTTCAAGAACAATGATATAGTTTCAAAACTAAATAAAACACCATAATTTTCTGATTATTCTGATTATTGAATTTGCCGTATAAATCATGAGTTATTTAAGTAATTGCTAAAAAGCTAAAATAATTTTACCTTTGTAGAAAGGATATAAACCGACTGGTTATGGAACAACAAAAATGTATTAGAGTACTGGCTGATGTAGATCAGATCAATGGATGTATCGATCTTATGTCAGATGTTGAAGAGAATATAAAAGCACTGGGAAGTATCTTAAAACTGGCGGGGAATGAAACGCGCCTAAAAATCCTGTACCTGCTGTTTAAAGAAAAACAGTTATGCGTTTGTGATTTAAGCGACATCTTAAATATAAGTGTTTCCGGGATTTCCCAGCACCTGCGAAAATTAAAAGATGGAGAGTTAGTTAAACAGAAAAGAGCGGGACAAACGATATTCTATAAGCTAAATAAGGATAACCTGGAAATCCTGTCGTTTTTATTCCTTTACATTTCCAAGTCGCGGCAGACCGTGGGAACAAAATAATTTAACAATGAATGACGCTTTGGAATCACCAAGCCCAAAAAATATTAAATGGGTCATTACTAGTTTGTTGGCCGCTTTGGGAGCCTCTTTATGCTGCATTGCCCCGGTTTTGGCGGTAGTGGCCGGTATAAGTGGAGCAGCCGCTATGTTTTCTTGGTTAGACCCCTTTCGCCCTTATTTGATAGGATTTACACTACTCATTTTAAGTTATGTCTGGTATCAACGAATAAAGCCAACTACCCAAGAAGCCATTGACTGCGCCTGTGAAGAGGGAGGATCCCTTTCCTTTTGGCAAACAAAAACCTTCTTGAGCATTATTACCTTACTCGTAACCCTGTTATTAACGTTTCCCTATTATTCCGGCGTCCTTTTTCCTTCCCACCAAGCCGCTACCCAAATAGTAACTCAAAAAAATAGTACGACTACTACACTCACCATTGAAGGGATGACCTGTACCGGCTGTGAAAGCAGTGTCAACCAAGCAATAAAAAGTGAAAATGGCGTCATAAGTTGTACCGCTTCTTACAAGGCCGGAGAAGCCACTGTAAAATTTGATACCTCAAAAACGAACATCCAAAAACTGGCAAAAGCTTTAGAAAATAAAACAGGTTATAAAGCAACTACAAAAAATTAAAAGATATGGAGAGTACTTCCTCAATACAACAGAAATCAGTGATTACATGCCCCCACTGCGGCCACATGAAAAAAGAGAAAATGCCGATCGATTCCTGTCAGTTTTTTTACGAGTGCGAAAACTGTCAACATGTATTAAAACCGGAACCGGGGGATTGTTGCGTGTACTGTTCCTATGGCTCGGTCCCCTGTCCTCCTGTTCAACAGGATAAAGGATGTTGTTAGGGCACCTATATGAACTTAATTACTTAATCAATTAACATCAACTGTACTGAAAACGGAAGGAGTCGATAAAAAACAAAACAGTATAATCTTGTTTTACAACCGGAAGCTGATAAAAGTACTTTTAGGTATTTTAATTTTGACGCTGGTCACGCTGAATTGTAATAATGCTACTGAATCACAAGAAAACTTTGATACCATCAAAAAAGGAATCACACCAAAAGAGGTCAACGAGTTGATAGGAGCACCTACACAAAAAATAAAATTGGGTAACGTTAAAGCAACGGGTGATGAAATTAACCGTTGGCATTATGGTAATAAAGCCATCACATTTGTCGGTGATTCGGTCATCCGCAAAACTTCCGATCAAAAACGATTAAATAAAGAAATAGAAGAAATGAAAGAAGGAAGTGAACAGCGTAAATAACTAAACAGGTATAACTACGCACCACTTAGTAGAACAGCTGAGCGATATTAACATGGATCTTATAGCGTTTAAAAAGGATTTACTCCAAGAAGCATTTATAATGAATAGTAAAGGGTCGATTGCACTGTCCCCGGTAATACTTGTCATGCTTTTCCTCTTAATAGGTAACTTTTACCAACGAGATAGAGGGAGAATTCAGAGAGATATATATTAAAAAACAATAACTAAATAAATATAAATATCCTCACGGGGGAAAGTGGCTGAATTTATGTATTTTTTGACCACCCCCATTGGTCCCCGTCCATGAAAATAGTATCTAACTATGCCCCTAACGATTGTTGAAATGTTGCTTATAAAAAACTTTCTGCTCGGTTAAAAAAGTATCAATAATGAACCCGCCAACAACTAACGATATCTCTTATAAAGGAGCAGCACTTACATCAGCTATTGGGCTTTTACTTATGATAGGTGCCGCCATATTTGCCGACGTTTTGCGCACAAGTTTAATCGTAGAAGGAAACGCTTCTGCTACTTTAGACAATCTGCGCACTCACTCCTCGACACTCAGGTGGAGCATTTTAGGATATGTGCTTGTTATTGTTCTTGATGTAATGGTGGCTTGGGGATTGTATATTTATTTTAAGCCGATCAACAAAAGCCTCTCCTTACTGGCCGGTTGGTGCCGGTTGATCTACGCGGCTCTATTTTTTGTAGCCCTTTTCAACCTGATC
>CAZIGO010000172.1:0-5351 GCA_964538595.1 uncultured Chitinophagales bacterium
GCGGAGAAGGGAGAAGGCGAATCGGCATTCATTCGCCAAAAAAGTGCTGGGGCAGGAAAAGTGACAGGTGAGCTGTAAAACTCTTGACAAAAATTGATTTCATAAACATCCCCTTGAGCTATATGATCTTGCAAAGCTTTTATCGTATCAATGTATTCTTTTTTTGTGATTCGATTTTCCAACGGTTGATTAATAAATGCTCCGGAGGAAGTAGCAGGGAGGGAAGTGGACTGAATACTCTTCCATATCTTCTGTGGGGTAGTGTGTTGGGATAATATTCTTATAGTGTCATCTCCCAAAATTTGAATAAGGTGCTGAGGTATAAAAAAGTGAAGAGCGGGCATACCAACTCCATCAAAGTTATCAGACTGGAGATTCTCTACTTCATTCTTTAGTTCATAGCTTAAAAAACCAAAACACCAGTCATCTGTTGAATTTTGAAATTGTTCGAGTTGTTGTAAGGCTTTGCCGGGTTGACATTTGAGGGGTTGCTGTGATCCCGCCGCGATAAGGCCTTCATATTTTTGGTAAGGGTAGTTACGGTAACCATTGTTATCTAAATAGCAATGCGTGGAGAATGATTGAGCCCAGTAAAGCGCTTTATGTTTGAAACGAGTTAGTTGGGAAGTTGTAAAATATTCAGCATACTGCATGATACAGGAAAATTAATAAATTTAGAATTAACCCTAACCTGATTAAAGTATTAACCTGATAAAAAATTCCATGATAGTTTAATACCCTCTTTAAGAAGTAACGGTGGGTGAGCGGGATAGTATTTGTTTTCGTTCTGGCCCGATAGAAATTTGAGTGATGGTAGTGTCGAGTTGTTGTTCAAGATATTGGAGGTAGTTATCCAAGGGGGCAGGTATGGAATCGGAAACCTCCTGTTGCCAACCCTTGATCGTTTCTATCAAGGGTTGAATTTCTTGGTGAGCAATATCAAAGGGCATATAATCGAGGTGTTGGTCACCTATCTGATATTGAGCACATACCCCGATTTCAGAAAGATTATTCAACACATCTACTTTAGTTAATATAAGTTCTGTGACCCCATTGAGCATGATACTATAGCGTAATGCCGGCAGATCGATCCAGCCGCAGCGACGAGGGCGTCCCGTAGTAGAGCCGAATTCATTACCGGCTTTGCGTAAATGTTCTCCATTTTGATTTGTTAATTCACTGGGAAAGGGGCCATTGCCTACGCGTGTGCAATAGGCTTTAGCTACTCCTATTACATTTTTGATATATTGCGGGGCAATACCTAGCCCGATACAAGCACTGGATGTTATGGTATTGGAAGAAGTAACATAAGGATAAGTACCAAAGTCAATGTCTAATAGGGTTCCTTGCGCTCCTTCAGCTAATACTTTTTTACCTGAAGCAAGATGTTTATTGATAAACCTTTCACCATCTACAAGATTTAAAGAGCGCATTAATTCTATGCCTTCCCACCATTCTTTTTCATAGTCGCTGATGTCGTATTCATAAGTGTAGAATTCAAGCAGTTTTTCGTGTTTTTTTAACAAAGAAGAATAACGTTTTTCAAGGGAAGGTAGTTCAATATCCCCTACTCGTAATCCATTACGTCCAGTTTTATCCATATAAGCCGGACCAATACCTTTTAAGGTAGAACCGATCTTATCTTTTCCTTTGCGTGCTTCACTGGCTGCATCGAGCATGCGGTGAGTAGGAAGGATGAGATGAGCTTTACGAGAAATGAACAAGTTGTCTTTAATAGATACACCGTTATTTTCTAAAGCCTCTACTTCTTCTTTGAATACGACGGGGTCTAAGACCATGCCACCTCCGACGAAGTTAATGATATCGGGACGAAATACACCGGAAGGAATAGTATGTAATACGGTGGTGGTTCCGTTAAATTTTAAAGTGTGCCCGGCATTGGGGCCGCCTTGGAAACGAGCTATCATATCATACTGAGGTGCTAAATAATCTACGATCTTGCCTTTCCCCTCATCGCCCCATTGTAATCCTAAGAGTACATCAACACTTCCCATATGGCTATTTTAGTGCTTTTATTGCTTGATCAACGGTATCATAAGTATCAAAGACAGCATTCAGCTTTGTGACGCTTAAAATTTTGGAAAGTTCATTGGAAACGCCGGCTAAAACAGTGTCGCCATCTGATTGGCGCGTACGGGTTAACAGTCGGATAAGCACACTGATACCGGCACTGTTCATGTAGTCAATACCCGATAAATCAATGATGAACTGTTTTTGTCCCTCATCAATTTGGGTTTGTGTATGGTCTAATAAATTTTCATAGCTGGTGTCCGATAAGAGGTTACCGGACAATTTTATAATGTGAATGCCTTGTTTCTCTTCATACGATAATTCCATAATTCAAATAGTTTCTAACGAAATGGGAAAAACAAATTTAACTAATTTACAGTAGCTTTATCAGAGCTGGCTGGACTTTGCTCAGGAGAAGTGGCGTTTCGTTCTTGTTGACAATCTTCACAAATACCATATAAATTGAGGGAGTGATGAGTAATTTTAAAGTTAAACATGTCTCCCATCATATTTTGGATCTGTTGAATGCGAGGATCACAAAACTCAACCACTTTTTTACATTCTATACAAATAATATGATCATGTTGTTTAAAACCATGAGCTTTCTCGTACTTAGCTGTGTTTTTATCAAATTCTTGTTTGACCACTAACTCACTATGGATCAGTAACTCTAACGTGTTGTAGACGGTAGCCCGGCTTATACCAAAATCTTTATTTTTGAGGTGAATATAAAGAGATTCCGCATCAAAGTGGTCATTACGATTATAAATTTCTTCTAATATAATAAAACGCTCTTGTGTTTTCCGCAAATCATTCTCTTCTAAATAATCTGCAAAAATTTCTTTGATCTTCTCTATGGAATTATGTTCGGTAGGCATGACAATACAGGGGTTTGCAACAATTACCTAATATACTAATTTTTTATCTTATTTATAAATTACACTTTTTCCAATTTTTCAACAGCAGTAATCCCTTTTTGTTCTTGTAGTTTTTTAATCAGCTTATTGAGTTGGTCAGTATTGTGGATATACACTATTAATGTTCCTTCAAACTTGCCTTCATTACCTTCGATGGTAATAGATTGCATATTTAGTTTCATTTCGGCTGAAATAACTTTTGATATGCGGTACATAACTCCCACATCGTCAATTCCTTTTACTTTTAGACCGGTGAGGAATGCTACTTCTCGGTTTTTGGTCCATTTTGTTTTAACAATTTGATCGCCAAATTTCGACATTAATTCTACAGCTTCTGTGCAGTTTGTTTTGTGTACTTCTAAATCTTTCCCTTTCGGTTGTCCCCGGGACTTTTGTTTATTGATGATAGCGACGATCTCATCTCCCGGAATAGGTTGACAACACTGGGCTATATTGTAATCGATTTCACTATTTTCATCCCCGAACATGAGCAAATTGACATTTTTGAGCAAAGTATTTTTGATAGCAGTGTCAATGGCTTGCTGCTGAGAGGTTTGTCGTGTTTTTTTACGTTTCAGTTTGCCATTAGCGATACGAAAATTTTTAAGATGGGCCAACTTGATTTTGTTCGTCGCTATTTTATAAAATAACTCTAATTCAGAAGGTTGATCATAAAATTGAACTAATTTGTTGATGTTGTCATTATTGAATTTTACTTCATGTCGTTCAAAAGTGCGTTTTACTTTTTCTTTCCCTTCTTGGGCAACTTGCTTCTTCTCTTTTTTTAATGCTTTTTTAATTTTTGATTTTGCTTTAGCGGTAGCGACAAAGTTGAGCCATTCTTCGGAAGGTGCTTGTACGTTGGAAGTAATCACTTCTACCTGGTCACCGTTATTGAGTGGATAATTAAGAGACTCTAATTGCTGATTGACTTTGGCCCCTATACATTTATGACCAATATCCGTATGGATCTTAAAAGCGAAATCTAATACAGTCGCGTTAGAAGGTAAAATAATGACATCTCCTTTGGGGGTAAATACATAAATTTCTTCGGAAAATAGATTGAGTTTGACGTTATCTAAGAATTCAATGCTATCGGGCTCCGGGTTGTCCAGCACTTCACGAATTTGTTGTAGCCATTGTTCGAGAGCAGAATCTTCTATACCCTCCTTATATTTCCAATGGGCTGCTATTCCTTTTTCGGCAATTTCGTTCATCCGGGTCGATCGGATCTGTACCTCTACCCATTTCCCCCCCGGTCCCATTACCGTAGTATGCAACGCTTCATAGCCATTGGATTTGGGCATTGATATCCAATCACGCAATCGGTCAGGGTTGGGGCGGTAGAAATCCGTTACTATAGAATAAATTCGCCAGCAATCCGCTTTTTCGGTTTCAGGAGGAGAGTCAACGATAATACGGATAGCAAAAAGATCATACACTTCTTCAAACGTGATCCCCTTCTTTTTCATCTTCCGCCAGATAGAGTTTATGGATTTGGGACGCCCGTGAATCGTGAAGTGAAAACCCTTCCGGTGAAGTTTGTTCTTAATAGGTTCGATAAACTTCTTGATGTAAGTTTGCCGGTCTTTCTCGGTCTCACGGAGTTTTTTGGATATATTATTGTATTCCTCCGGTTCAATGTATTTCATAGCTAAGTCCTCCAGCTCGGATTTTATCGTATGCAAACCTAAACGATGAGCTAATGGAGCATATAAGTATTGTGTTTCTGAGGCAATTTTAAGCTGTTTGTGTTCGGGCATTGCATGTAGGGTACGCATATTATGCAGGCGATCGGCAATCTTTATCAGAATAACGCGTACATCCTCTGCCAGTGTTAATAGAATCTTGCGGAAATTCTCAGCTTGGATGGAAGGAGATTGTTGATAAATCTTCGATATTTTAGTAAGCCCGTCAATGATGTGGGCAATTTTACTTCCGAACTCTCGCTTAATATCAGCTAAGGTTATCTCTGTATCTTCAACAACATCATGTAATAAAGCACAAATAATGGATGTAGCTCCTAATCCAATTTCATCCGCCACGATCTGAGCAACAGAAAGGGGATGAAGTATGAAGGGTTCCTTCGTTTTGCGACGCATATCTTGATGTGCCTCCGAAGCCATTTCAAACGCCATGCGTATGAGCTTCTTGTCGCTTTCTCTTATGTGATCGCGGGACAGCTTAAGCAGCTGCCGGTATTCCTGGATGATCTCTCGCTTCTCTTTTTCAGTGGCTGTTTTAGTATAAGCCATAATCGCATAATAAGTTTAATGGTAAAAAAAATGCAACTGATAAAGGAACGTTAAAAATAATTTTAGAGTTATTGTTATTGCAATGACTTTATAAATGCAAAAATATCTTTTATGATAACTCTTTGTCTTAAAAAAACGATACCTTTGC
>CAZIGO010000173.1:0-5267 GCA_964538595.1 uncultured Chitinophagales bacterium
AAATTGAAGCACAGCCGACACTAAAGACTCTACTGAAAAGCACCTTCCCCATGGGGTCGATGACAGGAGCTCCTAAATATACAGCTATGAAGCTTATAGAAGAATATGAAAAAACAAAACGCGGACTCTACTCCGGGGCGGTCGGGTATATATCGCCGGAGGGGGATTTCGATTTCAATGTTGTTATACGCAGTTTACTTTACAATAAGAGCCACCGATATATGTCTTATCAAGCTGGGGGAGCCATTACTTACGATTCTGATCCGGAAGCAGAATATGAAGAAAGTTTATTAAAAGCGGAAGGGATCTTTGAGCTCTTATCCGCTACTCGTTCCCCCACCCCCCCTTAAAGTTCTCATCAGTTTTTTTTGTCCGTTTTCGCTCCACTTTTTTAAAGTCCTGGAAGCACTTTTGAATAGCTTCCCCAATCTTATATCGTGAATTATTAATAATAAATGAAGCCGGGAAGTTACAATAAAACATCATTACCTGTGCTCTTTTATCTTGTTCAATATCGGTTACTTTTTTTACAAAACGAACACTATATTTTTTTTGTATTTTATGCTGGCGTCGATCCTCTTTTAAAACTTGACGGTATTCCTGTAGTTCCCGTCCTTTTTTACTCCAATTTTGATACATATAAGTAAACACTCCACTCAACTCGCCTCCCTCTGGTGTAGCTGTAAATATCTCTCCCGGTTCCACTAGCCGTGCCTCCGTCTCTTCTATAGCTTTTTCCCGATTGGTTTCTAATAGCTGGGGCGTTCCTTTTTTATACTCTACGGTAGGGAGTTGATACACTTTGGGAGGTAACCCTATTTTATAAACAGAGTCTTTACGGAGTTGATCGCGAGATAATGTTATACGTTTCATAGAATATCCTATAGCAGTGAAAGCTGTCGGATCACCGGGTTTAACCTTTATTTGATAATGTCCTGAGTCATTGGTAACCGATTTATCAAGGGTATTGACGATATGAACATCGGGAAGAGGTTCTTGTTGACGGGTATCCACTACTTTCCCTTTTATTTGAAACGTTTGTTGTTGTGCTATTCCTTCTAAACTCACTCCCGCCACCAAAATAATAACACCCATATAGTGAAAACAACTATGCAATCTTACTGGAATTTCTCATGGAAAGGTAATAGATTATAGGAATATCTTCCCCCTACTCTACAATTACCAAATTATAATTTTTCTTCCCCTTTTGGACAATCAAATACTTGTCATTGAGTAAATCTTCCGGTGTGATATCCCTATTTTTGTCCTGCACCTTTTCTTTATTGATGCGCAAGGCTTTATTTTTTATACTCCGCTTGACTTCCCCCTTTGATCTAAAGACTCCCGAATCATTAGCTAAAAAAGAAACAAGGTTATGTCCATTATTTAAATGCTGCCGATCAACTTTGTATTGAGGGACGCCATCAAATATCTGTAAAATTTCCTCTTCAGACAGCGAACGCAGTGTCTCTGCAGTGTTTTTACCAAAAAGTACTTCTGTGGTTTTTACGGCTAATTGGTAATCCTGTTCAGAATGCACACGCTTTGTTACCGCTTCCGCTAATGATTTTTGTAATATCCGTTTATGAGGAGCCTCTTGATGCTCCGCGATCAATTGATCGACCTCGTCCTTATCCTTTAATGTAAAAACACGGATATACTGTTGAGCCTCCTCATCAGAGATATTGATCCAAAATTGATAAAAATCATATGGGGAAGTTTTATTCGGATCCAACCATACATTCCCCTCTGCTGTTTTTCCAAATTTCGTACCATCGGGCTTGGTCAAAAGCGGACAAGTCAGAGCATAAGCCTGTCCTCCCGCTTTTCGACGAATAAGTTCAACGCCAGAAGTCATATTACCCCACTGATCCGAACCTCCCAATTGCAGCTGGCACCCTTTGTTTTGCCACAAATAGTAAAAATCATAAGATTGTAAAAGTTGATAGCTAAACTCTGTAAAAGACAATCCTTCTTCCAACCGATTTTTAACGGATTCCTTAGCCATGAGATAATTAATAGGCAAATGCTTCCCTACATCACGTAAAAAGGGTAACAGGGATTTTTCTTTATACCACTCATAGTTATTGAGTATCTCCGTATTATGAGAGGAAGAGGTGTTATCTAAAAATTTTTGGAGTTGCTTTTCGATATTTTGTTGATTGGTCTGCACCGCTTCTACATCCATTAAATCGCGCTCCTCTTTCTTTCCCGCCGGATCACCTACAAGTGCAGTAGCACCACCTATCAACACAACAGGGCGATGACCAGCTTTTTGAAAATGTAATAATAACATTAAAGTGGTCAAATGTCCGACATGTAAAGAAGGTGCCGTCGGATCTATGCCCAGGTAACCAACTATTTCATTTTCTTCTTGCAATAATTCCTGAGTACCGGCCGTCATATTATGAATCAATCCACGCCATTGTAGTTCTTCAATAATATCCATAAGGTAAATATCCTTCCATATTCATATAATTACAGAATCAGTAAGTTAAATAAAAAATACTGTATCTTATTTAGCATAAGAGATGGAGCGGTTTTCTCGAATAACCGTCACTTGTACATGACCAGGGTATTGCATTTCATCCTGAATACGCTGGGAAACTTTAAAAGATATCTCATCAGCTTCTTTATCGGTTACTTCATCACTTTCTACTATAATACGTAACTCACGACCGGCTTGAATGGCGTAAGCTTTTTCTACCCCTTCAAAGTTCAACGCTATATTTTCTAAATTCTGGAGCCGTTCCATATACCGATCGGCTGTTTGTTTTCGAGCTCCCGGTCGTGCCCCGGATATAGCGTCACAAGCTTGAATGATGGGGGAAATAGCATATTCCATTTCAATCTCATCATGATGAGCCCCGATAGCATTGCACACAGCAGGATGTTCCCCATGTTTTTCCGCTAACTTTTTACCTAACAGCGCGTGAGAAAGTTCCGATTCTGAATCAGGTACTTTACCAATATCATGGAGCAATCCAGCTCGTTTAGCTTTCTTAACATTTAATCCCAATTCAGCGGCCATGGTAGCACAGAGCTTGGCTGTTTCACGCGAATGCCGTAATAAATTTTGTCCGTAGGAAGAACGAAACTTCATCTTACCCACCAATCGAATTAACTCAGCGTCCAACCCATGAATATCTAAATCAACGACAGTGCGCTCCCCTATTTCTACAATACGATCTTCTATTTGTTGTTCTGTCTTCTGCACTACCTCTTCTATATGTGTAGGATGGACGCGCCCGTCTTTCAGTAGCTTTTCCAACGACAATTTTGCAATTTCTCGACGAACCGGATCATAGCCTGAAATTAAAACAGCTTCAGGCGTATCGTCAACAACAATTTCTACCCCTGTATTACTTTCTAACGCGCGAATATTTCGTCCTTCCTTTCCAATTATTTGCCCTTTCGCATCTTCGTTTTCCAAGTTAAATACAGTCACTGAGTTTTCAATTGTTTGTTCAGCTGCTGTTCGTTGGATAGTTTCAATAATAATTTTCTTGGCTTCCCGGTTAGCTTTCATTTCAGCCTCATCCATTTTTTTCTTTACATAAGACATTGCTTCTGTTTCTGCTTCCTTTTTAAGGGCCTGTCGAATTTCTTTCTTGGCTTCCTCTTTTGTTAAGCTGGCTACTTCTTCAAGTTTGTTGACATGCTCTTCTTGTAAAGCTTCCAATTTCTCTTTTTTCCCTTCCACCAACTCTAACTGTTTATTGAGTTGTTCTCTGATCGAATCTATTTCCTGTTGCTTTTCATCAAGCTCCTTCTGTTGCTTATCAAGTTTTTCTTCCTTTTTTTGGACCCGTTTTTTATCATTTTGAACTTCTTTTTTCTTTTTACGAGCTTTCTTCTCAAAGTCTTTTTTCAACTGTAAAAACTTCTCTTTTGCTTCAACTTGTTTATCTTTTTTAATCGTTTTGGCTTCCCGCTTGGCCTCTTCTTTTATCTTTTTTGCTTCTTCCTGGGCTGACTCTTTTATATTGCTTAACCATTGCGAAAACAGGTAACGACCTGTAAATATTCCTACTGCCAAACCGACAATACCGGTAATTATTGGTACTATGATATCCATTTTATTATAATTTTAATGAAAAAATATAAATCGGCTGGCATTCAGAAGTGCTCAAGTCTACGAGAGAAGAAAGAGAAAAATTCTGGCGCGTTAGTTATGAGCCAGAACCTTATCGATTTTTTTATTCATTTGCATTACCCGATCAAAACAAGCCTGATCATCATCTACCACTTTTTTCTGATTTTTTAGTGCCTTTGTACAATTATACAAAGCTGCCATGGCTAAAAAATCTTGATGATCACTACCTTCATAAATTTGTTTAAACTCATTAAACTTTTTATTTATGTCATCAGCCGCTTGGCGAATGATTTCTTCTTCCCTCGCCGTGGTAACTTTCAACGGATAAGTTCTATCCGCTATTGAAATATTAATCGATATTTCTTTCTTTTGAGCACTCATATCAGCCAGCACATATTATCCCGCCAATTGGCGGATACAACGATCAACTTCTCGTATATATGAATTGATCGTCTTTCTCATCATCTTTCGTTCTTCCTCATTAGCTACACTTCCTTTAGCTATTCTTAACGATTGAAGTTGCTTGTTTAGTGTAGCTATTTTCTCATTTTTTTCACTTAATTGTTCTTCTAATTTACTGTTTTGTTTTTTTAAATGTTCATTTTCCTGCTGTAAATCAGTATATTGATGAACAAGCTGAGTTAGTTTATCCTCTAATTGACTCAGTTTGTCATCTAATTGACTCATTTGTTTGTCTAATTAAACAAATTCCTTTCTCATAACAAAAATTTTTAGCATATAGTTCTCTAATTTTTATTGTTATTCGTCTAAAAAAATAAACAATTTATCGGATAGATGCATTAAGTTTATCCCGAAAAATTTTGACAAGGGATTGCATTACCTTGGTAACACGCTCCTCTGTAAGTGTTTCCGTTTTATCAAGTAAAACAAAGCGCACAGCATATGATTTTTTCCCATCTGCTATATTTTCACCTTCATAAACATCAAAAAGTTGTACATCTTGCAATAAATCACCGGCTTGCTGATAAGCTAATTGCAGAATATCTAAGAAAGGAACTTCTTTATCCAATAGCAATGACAAGTCTCGATGAACTTGAGGATAAGGAGAAACAGGAGTATAAGTGACGCTGGTTGCTTTGTAAAGCTCCATCAAATATTCCCAATAGAAATAAGCATAAAACACCTCATCTTTTAACTCAAACTCTTCTAC
>CAZIGO010000174.1:0-1516 GCA_964538595.1 uncultured Chitinophagales bacterium
TTAATCAGCATAAAAGCCCATTTAAGATAAAGCTTATGATTTTGGGGCGATTGATCAACTAATTTTTTATAAATATTGGCGGCTTGTTGATAATACCCTTTTTTCTGTAACGCTTCGGCAAAAGTTTCTTGATAATATTTATTCAGACTATCTGAATGAGCTACAGCACGCTTTGAATAATGTAAGGCTTCATCAGTATGTTCCATTTCCATATGAAGGCGTGCCATTTCATACATAGAAGGATGATGGGCCGGTTGGATACTAAGGCATTTCTTAAATTTTTTCAATGCTTTGGCTTTGTTCCCGAGAATTTTTTCTGTATTGGCCTCTATAAATGTTCGTTCTAATTTTATAGATTGACGCTCCGATAGTTTTTTAGGTTCTTTAACTTCTCCTTTTTCCGGTTCTACATGTTGTTGGCTTGAGCCGACCAAATTATTATATAGGCCACAGGAAGTGAACATCATTCCTCCCCCGACAAGCAGACCAATACATACATACTTAGCAAAACTATTCATAATCTATTTGTCAATTGTAGAATAATCGCCAATACTCAAATCTTCTGGCGTAGCCGTATATTCAACATAATTACCGATAATTGAGTTTTGCAGATTAACTTCCTGAAGCTTTACCTCTTCTTGCAGAATACTCTCCCGGATAATAGAACGTTTTACTTCTGTATTAGCTTCAACCGAAACATAAGGGCCAATAACAGCATCTTTTATTTTACAATTTGGGCCGATAAAACAAGGTTCCGTAATAACCGAATTTTCTATTTGAGCAGAGTCAGCAATTAATTGATCGCTCTCCAACTGTTGTAAAATATTTTTGTTTGTTTGAACCGTCACCTCTTTATTCCCACAATCATACCACTCTTCCACTTTCCCCGGAACAAACTCGACTCCCTTTGTTTTCATGTTCTCCAAGGCATTGGTCAACTGATATTCACCTTTGTCTTTAATATCATTATCAATCAGATATTGAAGTTCATTTTTTAAAGTATCGCCATCTTTAATATAATAAATACCGACAATAGCTAAATTGGATATGGGTTCTTCTGGTTTTTCAACGAAATCAACAATATTATTGTTATGATCTACTTTAACCACTCCAAAAGCCGAAGGATCATCTACTTCATGAGTATATATTACCCCATCCTGTTCCAGATCGATTTCAAAATCAGCTTTAAATAGCGTGTCGGCAAACCCCATTAAGACTGGCCCTGACAAAGCTTCTTGAGCACAAAGAATAGCATGGGCAGTTCCTAGAGCTTCTTCCTGGTAATATATAGAGGCTTTAGGAGGTTGATCGCCTTGATGTTTCAAGTTTTGAGTAAACGATTTGAGCTTTTGTTCTATTGCTTCTCCAAAATCAGGAGCAATAACATAAGCAATTTCATCAATCGGTTCATCTACCATTTGAATCAGATCCTCCACCAATCGTTGAACAATAGGTTTGCCCGCTATAGGGAACATAGGTTTAGGGACGGTTAAAGAATGAGGCCGCATACGAGTAC
>CAZIGO010000174.1:1526-5236 GCA_964538595.1 uncultured Chitinophagales bacterium
TATTATTTTTTATTTGGTTCCTGTATGTCCAAAACCTTTAGCTCCTCGCTTTGTCGTATCTAATGTTTCTACCTCTTGCCATTCTACTCTTTCATATTTACTCAATATCATTTGAGCAATACGATCTCCATTATGAATCTCTTGTTCCTCGTTAGATAAGTTAACCATCAAAACCTTTAACTCTCCTCGGTAATCACTATCGATAGTACCGGGAGCATTGGGCAAAGTCAATCCCTTCTTAAGAGACAAACCGCTTCGGGGACGTATCTGGGCTTCATAGCCTGTCGGCAACGATAAGTATAAACCCGTGGGTACCGGGTGTCGTTGCAAAGGTGATAAAACAACCGATTTATCAATATAAGCCCTAAGATCCATCCCCGCTGCTCCTTCCGTTTCATAAGTAGGTAAAGGATGAGGAGACGTATTGACTACCTTAATTTTCATACCAATAGTAGCAGCTTTGCAAGGATTACAAGACACTTACTAATAAATATCACTAATTTACAATAATCTTTAGTCTTTGTAAAACCATTTATTTTGTTATTTCCCCTCCCAATCGCTCTTCACCTAATTTTATTATTTGTATAAAATTTTGTTTCTTGAATTAAAGAGAATATGTAGGATTTTGGAGAATAAAAATTCCTATAGTTCGTTATGAAAGCAAACTCACATTTTTTCATCACAAAATAAAGTAGGTTTATGAGTATTAGAGAAAACATTACAATTTTATTAGTTCTCAGTTTGATAGGAGGAACACTATGGACAGGGACGGCCCAGGATAAAACTGATTCACAACGTAAAAAGCAGCCCACCTCCCAAAATTCCAATACTGACATCAGTGATGCTGAACTCAAGAAGTTTTCAAAGGCCTTGGAAAATGTTAAAGCAGCCAATAAAAAATCACAACAAAAAATGCGGGATATTATTCAAGAGGAAGGGTTGACCATTAAAAAATACCAAGCTATTTATAAGGCCAAACAAGATCCTTCTAAAGAATCCCAAGCCTCTAGCCAAGAGATGAAAAAGTACAAAGCGGCTGAAAAAAGAATAAAAAAGATCAGAAAAACCAACAAGAAGGAAGTAGAAGAAGGAATCAAGCAAGCCAACCTAACTCCCAAGCGATATAAAGAAATTTATAGTGCTGTTCGCCAAAATAAAGCCTTGCAGGAAAAAGTGATGCAAATGCAAAAACAACGCAAATAACATTACAAACGGCGGCCTCTCTTAATGAAGTATAATTTCTTGTTCACATAAAGTGCCGGATAGATTATTATTTTTGATGAACAAGTTGTTTTCCATCAATACTATAAGCCATCCATATATAAATTCCTACCATAAGCGTAGCTAATAAATATTTCACAGAAGGGAGTAAGTAAGGATGGATCATTTCAAACAGGCCATACAGTAGCAAAGTCAACACCAAATAAAAAGTGATCTTATACCAATTATAGGGTATCGGGTAATGTTGGCGCCCCCACACATAAGAGATAAGCATCATAACTAAATAACAACAAAGGGTAGCCCATGCTGACCCCCAATACCCGATAATTGGTATCCACCAAATATTGAGTGCTATCGTGACCAGGGCTCCTATCACCGATATGATAGAAGCAAAGAAAGTACGATCGGTTAATTTATACCAGACGGATAAGTTATAATAAATACCTAAAAAGATATTGGCAAAAAGCAAAATCGGGACAATTCCCAGGCCCCCGTGAAACTTTTCCCCAATAAAATATTTAATAATATCCAGGTATACCATAATTGTCAAAAATATAGTGCCACAAACGATCACAAAATATTTCATAACCTCAGCATATACACGAGGAGCTTGTTCTTTTTTTGCTTGGTTAAAGAAAAAAGGTTCGGCCCCCATTCGAAAAGCTTGGATAAAGAGAGTGATCAGAATAGATAACTTATAGCAAGCTCCATATACACCTATATGAGCCATTTTAGTTGACATATCGTACGGCAGGAATAACTTCAATAAAATACGGTCAATAGTCTCATTGACCATACCTGCCAAACCCACAATCAACAAAGGTCCTCCAAAACGGAGCATTCGCTTCCAAAGGGTTATATTCACAGAAAAGCGATATCCCCACACTTGAAATAATAGTAACAACAAGGTGATACTACTCGCCGCTAAATTGGAAATAAAAACATACCCCACACCTATAGCCGGATTGTAAATCTTTTGTATCCCCTGCCCCCATATAGTAGATTCATAATATTGTAAAACAAAAGGACAAAGCACCAAGAAAAACAAGTTGAGGGCAATATTGACTGTAATATTAGCGATTTTTATACCGGCAAAAGTAAAGGACTTTTCCCGATATCGCAGATAGGCAAAAGGAAGTTTGGCAATAGCATCCAACCCAATGATTAAACTAAACCAGATGATATACTCCGGATGATCAGGGTATGATAATAATTGAGCAATAGGCTGGGCAAAAATAATGAGTATTCCTGATAAAATAACTGAACTTCCTATAATTGAGGTAAATGCTGTATTAAAAACTGTAGATTCCTCTTGATCACTTTCTACATAACGAAAAAAAGCCGTTTCCAATCCATAAGTAAATACCACCAGTAAGAAAGTGACATAAGCATACATTTCTGTTACTACTCCATATTCTTCAGGTACAAACACCCGTGTATATAGGGGAACCAGCAAATAATTAAAAAAACGAGCAACTATATTGCTTGCGCCGTAAACGGCCGTTTGACCTGCCAATTGTTTAATTGATTGGAACAAAGAATATGCTTTAAGCGCTAAATTAATAAATCTACCAACCATCTTAATGAGGAAGGCAGGGCAATGTATAAATAGTAACGATTCGTATCAGCCCAAAATTTGTTTAAAAAAATGGATTATTAATTTATTAGCAGGTTAATTATCTTTGAAGTCAAATTACTTAACTATTACCCGCTAACAAAATCCATTCTATATGCAAACACCCTATATCGTAGATGCTATCCGCACCCCCGTCGGTCGTTATAAAGGAGCGTTAAGTAGTGTTCGCCCCGATGACATGGCCGCTTTGACTATTAAAGAAATTATGGAACGTAATGAAGATATCGACCCTGGTCGTGTAGAGGATGTTTTGATGGGCTGCGCCAACCAAGCCGGCGAAGATAATCGAAATATTGCCCGAATGGCCTTACTGCTTGCTGGTTTACCCAAAGAAGTAGCCGGCAGCACTGTCAATCGTCTTTGTGCCTCCAGCCTGCAAACTATTATGGATGCGGCACGATGTATTATGGTCGGCGATGGGGACGTTTTTATCGCTGGCGGTGTAGAAAGTATGAGTCGTGCTCCTCTCGTAGTATCAAAGCCAGAAAAAGCTTTCGATCGTCATCAACAGATGTATGATACCACCATCGGGTGGCGTTTTGTAAATCCAAAGATGGAAAAAATGTTCCCTCCCGAAGCGATGGGTGAAACGGCAGAAAATATTGTAGAGCAATGGGATATTTCCCGGGAAGCACAAGATAAGTTTGCTTATGAATCTCAAATGAAATGGAAAAAAGCGCACGAAGCTGGAAAGTTTAAAGAGGAAATAGTACCAGTTACCGTGCCCCGACGCAAAAAGGAAGATTTAGTAGTAGATACGGATGAACATCCCCGTCCTGATACTAATTTGGAAAAACTGGCTAAACTACCTGCTGTATTTCGAGAAGGAGGAACGGTTACCCCCGGCAATGCT
>CAZIGO010000175.1:0-5229 GCA_964538595.1 uncultured Chitinophagales bacterium
GATTTCTTGTCTTCGTTCGTAACGGGGGCGCTACGAAGAGTATGGGGAAGAAACAAAATATTTAGAGATAGCGCGGAATTAACTATACCACTTTTACCTACAATTATCTTCCTCCACCTTCCAATAGTTTTGTTTATCCTATTCCTAATCCTTTTAAATTTTAGCATTACAGAATTTTAAGTTAATTATTCAAGCTTACTCTTTCCAGTCGTTTTTTATAATTTTTCCAGTTCGGTAAGTATTTTTCTTTTAGCTTATAAAAAGCGTTACCATGGTGGGGGACTTTGAGATGACAAAGTTCATGAATGATGACATAATCAATGCAATAAAGGGGTGTTTTAATCAACTCGGGATTTAAAAGGATACGCTGATTGCGCGTACAACTCCCCCACCGCTTTTTCATCTTTCTTATTTGCAGGTCAGGGTAAGGCAGTTGTTCCCGCCTCATCTTTTCATAACATATATCTAGGCGTTCCTGAAATTTATTTTCAGCATGGTTACGATACCACCTGTTTAATAGTTGCTTAACACGTTGGGTGTCCCGCTTATTTTTAACCCATATCCAAAAAAACTGTCCTTTTAATTTGACTTCTTCTTTTTCTGTTGTTTCCCGTACTTTTAATCGGTATTGCCGACCTAAATAGCGATGTGTTTCCCCACTAATGTATTCGCGGGGAATCTGCTTCCTTTGTAGGTCGGAAAAATAGCGTTGCTGCCGCTTAATCCACCGAGCTCGATGCCGTACTTTTTGGTTAATTTTCTCTTTAGAAGCATGTTCCGGAGCAATAACATGCACCCTCTGATACACCTGGATACCCAACGTTTTACGATCTCGATAGGAGAGGTGAAACTCAATGGTAGTCGTGCCATACTGTAACTGATGCGTCATCGTCAAAAGTTATTCTTAGCCACTTGAAGTCCGTAATCATCCCAGAAAAAATCGATAGCTTCAAATTTCTCATTACTTGACAAGTTATTATCCAACAGTTGGTTGTCAAGGATATAATCTTCCACTTGGTTTTTCATCTCCTTCTGAACATCAGGGTTTCGTTGCCAATCGCGGATGGCTAATTCTTTAACAATATCTGTTATCCCTTGGGCTGCCTCAATAAGCGTCTCAGTATCTAAATGACCATTATTATAAGCATTATCCATTTCCTGTAGTGCTCCATAAAAAGCCCGTACTTTGGGTTTATTCTCTAATGCTTGCGGAATATCTTCATCAACTCCTTTTACAAAACGATCTCTTAATGACATTACCTCCTCTAAATATTTTTGTTCTGAGATACGCTCCGCTTGAAATTTTTCAATCAATTCTTCGATAAGTTTGGAAAACTTTTTGTAAAAAACGGGGTCCTCTTCGATTCGTTCATTAATCTCCTTTTTCATACGGTGAGCGATTGTGTCGGCTTTGGAAGCAGGTTCTCCCGTCATTTCCTCCACCTGTTCCTTAAATACTTTATCGTCAAAGATGTTTATCGGGGCCCCGATGGTATCAATATCCTTTACCCCAACATGAGTGTCTAATAATTTCCGTATCCGGGTTTCATAAGCGGCATAATCAATATCTTCGGCATATCGGTTTTTAACGGAATTACGCAGACTCTGAAAACGCTTTAGATCTGATTTGAAGCGATCGATACGCTTATCACTGTACTTTTCCCAAAAGTAATCACTGGAAAAGGCGGTTTGTAAGGTACGGGCAAAATCACTGAGCTTATCGTAAAACTTCTCCCTCCGGTCTTCCGGGGCCAAATGTCGTTCCATTAGCTCATTTTGTTCATTTTCATCTTCCCCTTCACCTACACCTTTAAAAATATCCCATACCGCCGTGTGTTTTTGCGGGACTTGTTCCACCGTTTCCCGGATATTATGGACGGTCCCTTTCAAGTCCTCTTCATCAAAATCCTCCAGTGCACTATATTGGGTGAGAGCCTCATCCAACTCTCCCAGTAAGCCGACATAATCCACGATATGGCCATAATCCTTCCCTTCAAATAAACGGTTTACTCTTGCTATTGCCTGCAGCAGATTGTGTTCCTTCAGCGGCTTGGCTAAGTATAAAACGGTATTCCGGGGGGCATCGAAACCCGTTAATAATTTCCCGACCACAATCAGGAGCTCTACATCATCGGAAGCGCTTTTAAACTTACTGATCATACTCTCCTCATACTGCTTCCCGCTGCCATATTCCTCTTTTATTCTTTTCCAGAACTCCTGAATTTTATGTTTTTCTTCGTCATCTCCGAATTCTAACCCTTCCCGTTGGTCAGGGGGAGAAATGATCACGGCCGAATTGATTTGTTTGTCGGAATTCGTTTCCTCTTCAAATTTTCTGTAATACCGTAAAGCCGTGGATCGATAAGGCACCGCTAATTGTGCTTTAAAGCCGGTGCCCTGCCAGTGCTCCGTGTAATTTTCTTTGATATCGTGAGCAATCTCCTCAATAATTTGTTCACTGTTATATAGCTTAAATATAGAGGTAAAACGCTGCTTAAGCTCTTTCTCTTGATATTCCGTTAAGGGCTCGGCCACTCGATCAAAATATTTATCGATTTGTTCTCTATCTACGCTGAGTTTGGGAGCCCGGCTTTCATAAAGCAGCGGCAAAACGGCTTCATCATTTACGGCTTCGTCGATGGTATAGGTGTCAATAAATCCGCCAAACTTCCGGGCCGTATTCTTTTCTCTTTTCATTAAGGGCGTACCGGTAAACCCGATGTAACAGGCATTGGGTAAGGCCTTTTTCATTAAAGCGTGTGTTTTACCATATTGTGTCCGGTGGCTTTCATCGACCAATACAAAAATATTGCGGGAGGTATTCTCAAAATCCTGTTGACTCATGGCCGAATCGAACTTAGCGATAACGGTGGTCATTACTTCCACACTTTCATTTTTTAATAGTTTGACTAAGTGATTACCCGACTTCGCTTTGAGGGCTTTCTTCCCGCAATTGTTAAAGGTCTTATAGATTTGCTTATCAAGGTCGATACGGTCTGTGACGATCAACACGCGGGGGTGTTCAATGTCTTCTTTCAGTGCAATGGCTTTGGAGAGCATCACCATGGTGATAGACTTGCCACTGCCTTGGGTGTGCCAAATCACCCCTCCTTCCCGGTTTCCTTCTTTATCTCGTTGTTTGATCCGCTCCAGCGAATTTTGGACGGCAAAATACTGTTGATACCGAGCTACTTTGCGTTCCTGATTCTCAAACACCGTATATGTATAACATAATTCCAGCAGTCGCTCTGGTCGACAAAGACAGTAAATCGAACGATCCTGTTGGCGGGGCGTTTCCCCCTCCATGTATTGCTTCACCTCCGTTTCTATATGATCTTCTTTCCAGATAGACCAGAATTTTCTTTTCGTCCCGGTGGCTCCATATTGCACTTTATTGGGCTGAACGGCCAATAATAATTGAGCATAATGGTATAAGCGAGGGATTCCTTCTTCTTTATCCTGGTATATTTGATGTTGCTGAATGGCTTCTTTCACCGATTGGTTCTTATCCCGGCGCTTATTCTCGATCACCACAAACGGAATGCCGTTGACAAACAGGACAATATCCGGTTTTCGCGACTGGTTGAGACCTTCCACATAAAATTCCTCCGTTACGTGATAGACGTTATTCTCCGGCTTTTCCCAATCGATATATTGAAGGGTAAAGCTCTTGCGGTCACCCTTGGGGAGGGATTCTTCAAAGCTTTTGCCCAGTGTGAGCAGGTCATATACCTTCTCATTGGTGGGGCGCAGCCCTTGATCGGGGATGTTTTTCATGGCTTGTAAGGCCGAATGGATGTTCTCTTCAGAGAAGTTGTAGGTTTTTTCTTTATACTCGTAGCTATTCAGCTTGTGAAGCTGCTGTTCGAGGATATCGGCTAACACTACCTGAGAGAGGATATCATTACGTTGTTGTTCCGTCTCTTTCGGAGAAATATACTCATACCCCAGGTTTTGCAGAAGCTGGAGGGCGGGTTGTTGAGAATCGGTATATTCTGCGTAGGGGGTGCTCATACTTATTGATTCGCTTGATTGATCAAATTCACGACCACTTTTGTCATGACATCTTTTTTAGCCGGGTCACTTTCTGCGATCATTAGCGTTAAAGCGACCAAGGCATTATCAGGAATGCGCTTTGTGCCATCACTCCTATACAACAATCCATTTTTTTGTAAAAACCACAGAAAAAGGGAAGCAGCAATCCGCTTATTCCCATCAACAAACGAGTGGTTTTTAATGACCAAATACAGCAGTTGAGCAGCTTTTTCTTCAATACTCGGGTATAAGTCTTTGCCATCATAGGTCTGGTAGATCGTCTGTAGGGAACTGTGGAAGGAATCATCCTTTTCTTGGCCGAATATATCGGGAGCTTGCCACTCTCCGCGTAGTTCATCAATGGCCTTTCGGGCTTCTTCATATGTGAGCCGGTACGTTTCCGCTTCGCTTGTTCGAGTAATTTGTAGTTGCTCGTAGTCATACTGATCGAGTATTTCTAACCCGTGCGCATAGTGGGTTACTACTTGCAGTAGGCCTGTTGTCTCTTCGGAAGTCAACGCTTTATCTTGTTGCGCTTGCTCGACCATTTGTACCACTTGGTTCAATTCCCGAAGTCGTTCATTTTCTTGTTCGAGGCGTTTTTTATCAACCGCGTATCCTTTTACTAAATAATCCTTTAACACCTTATTCGCCCAGATACGGAATTGGGTTCCTCTTTTTGAGTTGACTCGATACCCGACTGAGATAATCAAATCTAAATTATAATGGGTGACTTCTCTTGAAACCGCTCTCCCTCCTTCCTTTTGAACTGTTGCAAAATTTGCAACAGTTGCCGCTTTATCCAATTCCCCACTGTCATATATGTTTTTTATATGTCTTGAAATACTAGACTTGTCTCTGCCAAATAGGGTAGCCAATTGGTTGAGGGAAAGCCATACGGTCTCCTTTTCCAGCTTTACTTCAATAGCCGGCTCCCCGTCTTCGGGTTGAAATATTTTTATGTCACCTTTGGGGGGCATGGGGTTTGTCTTTTTACTAATTAGTGTGGTTTTCTTCAAGCTGTTTTGCTTTATACACCACATCTCCTACATAGGACAATAAAGAGAGGGCCCGGCAGCTATGCACTTGTTTTCCATAATCTGGCTTCCCTCCGTGTAATACTTCATGCCGGGTGATTTCTATAGGGTAATCGTCTGAATGATGTTTATTTAAACCACCTTTATGTTTTAATGG
>CAZIGO010000176.1:0-4875 GCA_964538595.1 uncultured Chitinophagales bacterium
GAGCGTCATGGGGAGTTCCACCGTTGGATTGCCTTTATCGTTGGAGTTGATGATCAAACTGCCGGTATACTGACCCGGTGTTAATCCTGCTGTACTAAAGGCGATATTAACTAATGAAGAATCGCCGGGGGAAACAGTATCCGCTGTTTGATCGAGTGTAATCCAACTGATGGTATCATTGATATTATACTCCAGGTCATTGATGCCCTCGCTATAGATTGTCAGAAGTTGCGTATCCGCTTCCTCACAATTGAGGGTGACATCAAAAGTGTCGGGCTCCGGATTGATAACGGCATTTCCTTCTCCGTACCCGGTTAAGCACACACTCGTATCACCGTCGTTGGTACTAATATCAAGGGTGTCTGTTATAGTACCGATGGTAGAGGGACTGAAATCGACGTTCACCCATTGTCGATCGCCGGGCAAAACATTGAAAGTGGTGGGACTAGCACTAAAGTCAGAAGTAGATGTCGTAATGTTGGAGACCTTAAGCGTATCGCAGCCGTTATTCATGACAGTTAATGAATCCGTATTAGTATTGCCTACTAAGGCCGTATCTAAGTCTAGGCAAGAATCTGAGATGGCTTTCAAGGGAAATCCATTAACAGAGAGATCGGCCGAGAGGGTTTGGGTGGAATTCGATGGATCATTAGAGGTAATATAAATGAAGTTCCTGAGTTGAGAATTATTTACATTACAACTGCTATAGGTTAATGAAATCGTTTGGGAATCGGTGGCAGGAATTTGACCTGTGTTTTTAGACGCTTCCAAGAAGATTTTGTCTCCTATCCTTACATTTTCGATAGCCCATTCATCACAATCGAAGCCACAGAAATTGTATTGAACCCAACGGAATTTGGTGCTGTCAGTTTGAGCTCCCGAGGGGATAGATTCTATGACTTTTGTAAAGGTATCGTATTTGGAGGCACTATAGGTAGTAATATTATTCCAACCACTGCCCGAGTTATATTCTAAACTCATTTCATCGCCTGAGTCTAATGTTTCGCATCCTCCCCCTTTCCCATATTTAAGATAAAAAGTAACATTTCCCCCGTTATTTGCATTGATATTATCGGATACAGCTTTACGTATAGCGGTATTTGCCTCGAAATGCAGGGCGTTGCCATCTATGGAGGTACATCCTGTCCCTGTCTTACCACCTACGATGGTATCCCAAATTATTTTGTTATAGTCAGGATTAAAGTTATCAAAAAATCCTGTTTCAGGGGTGAAGGACAGGTCCCAATCAAGGGGACTCCCTCCATTATTGTAAATCGTTAATGAACGAGATGTAGAATCGCAGCATCCATTAATAGTTACATTATATGAATCGGGAGATGTGGCAATACTGGGGGGTTCAAAGGCTTGACCGGATAAACACAAGCTGGAGTCACCTGTATTGCTGAATAATTCGAGTGTGTCTTGATAATCTCCTGCTGTATCTGGAGAAAAGCTGATAAAAAGTTCTGTGCTGTCAAAGGGCAAAATGGTCTTCGCACTTGTATCTACTGAAAAATTTGCCGTCTTTGTTCCGATACTATCAAGTGATAAAGTGTCACAGCCCGGATTTAGTATTCGAACGGTATCCCTATTAGTGGTTTGGGCCATGATGGAATCTATGTACATGCAAGGGATTTCACTTAGAAACATGTTAGCCTCTCCATTGATATGAAGAGTGGTCGATAGGGTATCTTTTTTATTTAAAGGGTCGTTAGTGGTTAAGTTAAAGGAACTTTTATATGTACCATTCGCTAGATCGCATGAATTGAACGTTGCTGTTATAAGGGTTGAGTCACCAACAGGTATGGTATCTTTTTTGGGGGTAATGGACACCCACTTAGCTAATTTTTGTCCGACACCTGTTATAGTTACATTATCAATATAGGTACCGTTATCAGTTACAGAACCATCGGAATCGAAAAGAAAGCGTACTTTAAGTCTGTCACCATTGGTGACATATGAACTTAAGTCAAAGCTCTTTTTTGACCAGCCAGCATTGCAATTCCAACTATTGAGTGTTTGCCACGAATTATTGTTGACTTTAATTTGAACCCTTAAATAATCACAGCAACATTCAACTTCCCGTTTTAAGTAAAAAGAAAAAGTGCTACTATCGGCTTGGGTTATTATCAATGAATCATCGAGTGTAATGGTGGTATACCAATCATTGCCATAATTGCCCGAGGGACTTTCGGTTATCGAATAGTTTCCCTCCCACGCCTCAGCAGAGGTAACATCCCAACTACCATTTACCTCCCAATCAGTTAATCCATCTTCAAAATCATCAAAGAAAGTGCCCTTTATTTTTCTATAGGTGAGCGGATTCTCCCCCTCATTATATACCATTACAGAATCTTTAATAGTATCGCAACAACTATTGATTGTTTTTTCAAAAGAATCGGGTTTGATTTTCATGATAGGGCGTTCCATAGCATAACCCTCGAGGCAAACAGTCGTATCTTTATCATCATTGTTAATACTTAATGTACCATGGTAATAACCGGCTGAGTCCGGTGCGAAAGTAATGGCTGTATAACCTGAATCAAAGGGGAGTATTGTTAGGGACGAAGTATCTGTTGTAAAGACACTTGTATCTGAAGTAATACTCGTTATGTGCAATGTGTCGCACCCCGTGTTGTATAACCAGAGGGTATCAGTTTGGGTTGTATATTGTTTAGTGGAATCCAAGTCTATACAAGCGGTATCATTGAGGCCAATATTAGGTTCCCCTTTTACGGTTAAGTTTAGGGGAAGGGTATCCGCCGGGTTAAGTGGATCATTACCGGTGGCAAATATTTTACTTGAATAATGGCCCACGGATAAACCGGTAGATATAAAATCGACATTAATAACCGTAGAATCATTGCTGGCGGTAGTTCCTTTTGTAGAATCGATGTGTAGCCAGGGCGCTCCATTTAATCGTAACCTTACTTGATGCATTGTATCAGGAGTGGTCCCATCTACATCGTTATCATTATCCAGTTGAACCGTTATACTTTTGTCGCTTAACCAATTACTTACTTGTGGGCCGGTAAAAGCTGTGTCAATAGTAATTTCTGTTCCATCCGCTTGGTTCCCATCATATAACTGGCCTTTATAATCGCCGTCTACATAAAGTTCGGTATATTCCCATGATTCACTGTAATCTCCACTGAGCTTGATAGTTAAGAAAACCGTATCACTTTGTGTCCCTAAGTTTTTAAAGGTATGATAAGTAGTGGCCCCGCTGGTGGAGTAAAATTGAGTACTGGTCGAGTCAAAAGGAAGGTCGCCGGTAAGTAAATAATTCAATGTGCCTCCCCCGTTATTATAGATTGTTAACGGTTGAGTGACGGTATCAGAACAACCGTTGATGGTCACATCAAAGGAATCCGGAGAGGTTGCCATATCCGGCCGTGCAGTTCCCGTCCCTTTTAAGCATATAAATGTATCGGCATCATTGTTAAGAATTTGCAAGGTATCGGTAAATGAGCCGGTAGAAGTTGGGGCAAAGGTGACGGGCAGTTTAAAAGTATCATACGGTAAAATGGTGAGTGAAGTTGTATCTATCTGGAAATCTGAGGTTTGCGTACTCATATTGGAGATGGTAAGGGTATCACATAAGGGATTACTAAGTGAAAGCGTATCCGTAACGTTGGTGTAGACCATTGTACTATCAAATCCAAGGCATTTATCGGATAATGTGATCTGTGGTTCGCCCGAAACTTTTAACTGGAAGGGGATAATTGTATCTGGTGTGTTCGGGTCGTTTGATCTAATACTCAAATTAGAATTATAAGTGCCGACTGTCAGCCCGGTATCGTTTGCTATAATTGGTATCTTAGTGGTGTCACCGGACATAACTGTATCCGAGGCATTAGCTAGGATGCTTACCCATGAGGGGGATTTGAGAGACAATTGCACCTCATGGTAATTGTCCGAACAAAAGTCATCTACCCCGGAAGTATTGTCTATATTCACTTCTATTTGGCCATCGCTAAGCCAATTGTCTACTTGGGATCCGCCAAAGGCATATTTATCGGTGGATTTGCCGCTACACCCATCAGAACTGCCTGGAATTTGCTCAATAAAGTTCCCCTCGACATAAAAGTCGGCGTTTTCAGTTGATCCATCAAAATCGCCTTTCATCCGGACCGTAATGTATACCGAGTCAATGTTAGGCAGTTCACTAAAAGTATGATAGGTAGAGGCCCCGTCACTAAAATAATCCACCTTGCTGGTAGAATCGTAAGTGGGGAATGAGGCATTGTAAATTAAGTCGCTGCCTCCTTGGTTGAGCACACAAAGCGAATCACTGCCCGTGGCATTGCAAGTGGGTAAGTTGATGGATATCGTATCGGGTTTGGTGACGAGGGTAGGAGCATCGGTCGCTGTTCCTTGTAAACATATAGTAGTATCATTCGTATTGGATAGGAAGGTAAGCGTATCATAATATGTCCCCGTATCAATCGGCGCAAAGGTAACAGTGATATCAACGGTATCGTTAGGTAATAAGGTTAAGGCGGTAGTATCTACACTATATTCGGGAAGATTATTAGTGATGTCACTGATGTCTAAGGTATCACAACCGGAATTCCAAACTTGAAATGTATCTTTTTTAGTAGTATATTCAGTAATCGTGTCAAAATTGAAGCAAGTATTTGAAAGGGCGACCGTTGGACTTCCTCCTACGGTAAGTTGAGAATAAACCGTATCGACCTCGTTAGCGGGATCGCTTGATTTGATCAAAAATGCTTGATTGTAAGTACCGGGTAAGAGCCCACAGTTGCTGAATGTTACATCTACCGTGGAAGTATCGCCGGTGGCAACAGTATCTAAACCATTAACAAAAGAATACCAGGCCGCTCCATCACTAAATGGTCCCCCTCTCGAGTA
>CAZIGO010000176.1:4885-5184 GCA_964538595.1 uncultured Chitinophagales bacterium
CCATTACGAGCGGCCCCATCTCCATTACCAGCCAAATCTTGGGCGGTAGAGTCGTTAAAGTTCCAGTAATGAGCAAGGTCCTTCGGAATATGGCCAAAGGGTTTGTTCATTCTCTTTTGAATCTCTGATTGTGAGAGGGCTTTATCCCAAATTCTGACTTCATCAATAGAACCATTGAAATAGTTGTAGGGTCCTTTTGAATTATCATAGCTAGAGGATTCGGATCCGATTCCTATATAATTATAACGGGTATCCCCGGAACCAAATGTATTTCCATAAGTGGTGGAAGCGTCTAATTC
>CAZIGO010000177.1:0-1276 GCA_964538595.1 uncultured Chitinophagales bacterium
CCATCTGGCAAGCTGTAATACCATCTGCTGTGCCGGCTACTTTGAAATCCATATCACCTAAATGGTCCTCGTCTCCCAAAATATCGGTCAGAATAGCACTGTTGCCCGAATCCTCATCTTTGATCATCCCCATGGCGATACCGGCGACATGATCTTTTATTTGGATACCAGTATCCATTAACGCCAACGAACTGGAACAGACGGTAGCCATAGAAGACGAACCATTAGATTCGAGAATATCGGAAACGACCCGGATCGTGTAAGGGTTCTCTTCCTCCGTCGGCAACACCTTCTCCACCGCACTGGAAGCCAGGTGTCCATGACCAATTTCCCGCCGCGACGGACCGCGTAGCGGTTTCGCTTCACCTGTAGAGAAAGGGGGGAAATAATAATGCAACAAGAAATCACTGGAATCGTACTCCAGCGCAGTGTCAATGATCTGTTCATCACTCTTGGTTCCCAAAGTCACAGTCGCCAGCGATTGTGTTTCACCGCGTGTAAATACGGCGGAACCATGAGCAGAGGGTAAATAATCCACCTCCACATCAATGGGGCGTATTTCATCATACTTCCGGCCATCTAATCGTATTTCATCTTCCAATACTGTTTGACGCACGACATCGGATTCTACATCATGAAAATAGCGTTTTACTAAATCCGCTTTCTCTTCCTGCTCTTCTTCATCCAATAACTCCTCTATCAGTTCATCCTTAATAGCATCAAAACGTTGAGAACGTTCTTCTTTGCCATATTGCCCCTTTATCACTTCTTTGACTTTATCTTGCGCCTTCTCATGGACTTTCTTTTCAAGGGCTTCATCTTCTTCTACTCCACTCTCGTAGTCACGCACTTTATCAGCCGTACCATGTTCCTGGGCAAATTCTTTTTGCGCTTTACATTGTTTCTTAATAACTTCATGTCCTTTTTTGATCGCCTCTACTAAAGCAGTTTCCGAACATTCATGAGCATCGCCCTCTACCATAACTACGTTATCTTCTGTCCCGGCTATCACTAAATTCATATCGCATTTCTCCAAGTCCTCTTCAGACGGATTGATAACATACTCATCTTTAATACGGCCTACTCGCACCTCTGATATGGGACCATTAAAAGGGATATCGGAAACCATCAATGCTGTAGAAGCAGCTAATGCAGCCAAAGCATCCGGTTTTACTTCATCATCCGCCGAAATGAGCGTAATGATCATTTGCGTTTCCTGAATATAATCATCGGGAAACATGGGACGCAATGCTCGATCCACCAAACGGCTCACTAA
>CAZIGO010000177.1:1286-5181 GCA_964538595.1 uncultured Chitinophagales bacterium
TTATAAAACCGCCCGGGATACGACCCGCTGCTCCATAATTTTCTTGATAGTCGACTCGCATTGGAAAAAAAGGTAGGTCCTTCGTGTCACGTTCAGAAACAGCAGTAGCGAGTAACATCGTATTGCCCATCTTAATAACGGCACTTCCGTGCGCTTGTTGGGCCAACTTACCGGTTTCTATTGTGATCGGTTTATCTAATCCTATATCTATGGTTTTCGTCGTTACATTATCATGCATGATGATTAACTTTCAGTGAAAAAGAAGTGTAATAAAACAAATGGAGAAGCTAAAGAGTGGACCATTATATTTATTTAATTGGAGAGCTTAACAATTTAGCCTCTGATATTCAAATCATTTTTTAATTCTCGATATTTTTCAAGATCCTTGTTGCGCAAGTATTTCATTAATTTAGCACGTTTATTTACCAACCGGCGGAGGGAACGGAGCGCGTCATTGTCTTTTTCGTGATCGGATAAGTGTTCGGTAATATTCTTTATACGTTCTGTAAAATAAGCTATTTGTCCTTCCGTTGAACCGGTATTATCTTCTTTCTTACCGTACTTTTTAAAAACTTTCTTTTTCTTTTCCTTAGTGATCATTATCTACGGTACTTTTTTATTCACAAAGTGCAAAGGTAAACAATTATTTGATAATGTGAAATGGTTCATTAAGAAAGTTATCCCCTTTTTTACTCTTAATTGATTTCTACCTACCTCTCTTATTATTTTTATTTATAATTTGTTATATTTTACAATACTTCCAGCATTAAGATAACCCGAAATAACTCATACATAAACTTTGTACATCTTGAAATATTCGATATACCTCCCCGGTTCATTTATATTTGTGGCCACATTATTATTATTGTCCTCCCATACTCACGCGGCTACAGCGTCTCTTACTCCCTTAGATACCATTATTTTACAATGTAAGCAGTCTTCTTCGACTACCCCTCCATCCCTCCCTCAACTGTCGTGGCATTCTCCTTATTTCTATTCCTGCACCTCCAATAACAGTCTTTTTCACCAATACAACCGGGAGGGGCAATGCACTCAACATTTCAAAGTGTATCTCCACGATAAGCAACAACAAGCCATGTATCCCCTCACATTCCAAGTAACCGACCATTATTATGTATTTGCCCGTTATAATAATGTGGTTTTATATGATAAGCAAAAAGAGTTTGATTGTTATACACAACTCCAAATTCGCCCCAACAAAGCAATTTTTCATCAACGTTTAGCCACCGACCCTTTATTTTTGATCGAGGAAAGCGCTCACCAAATATTTATACCTCTCAAATATTGGTGGCCCGACATGGGGTATTGGGAACAGATGACAACAGAAGATTATTATAATACTTATAACCAATACGGCTTACTGGCCAGTTTTTCCTATACGCATTTAATAAAACAGTGTAAAGAAGCGAACTCCCCTCCCCTCCCCTTAGAAAATTTTATCGGAAGTCGGCACAATATTTATCAGGAAAAGCAATATCTTCCTCACTTAGATGGTTGGAATTGGGCACTGTCTAGTAAAGAAAACCGTATTTATCTTAACGAGTGGGGGCATCCTACTATCAAACATTATGATATGAGTGGTGATTTGACCGGCAAATTCGGTCGTCGCGGCCAACACTTGCACCCGACCGATACTATTCATCAACTCCCTAGTTTTACCAAAGCCTCCGACTCAAATAAACTTTTGCAGTATTCCTACCAATTAACCTCTCCCCAATATGAATACCTCTTTATTGACAATGACCATCAACTGATTTATCGCACTTACCGCGCCCCTTTACCCGACACGACAACACCCGGCCATTCGCTCTCCCGGCAACTCACCTTACTCCGGCAACGGGTTAGTGACAGACCTACTTACTTACAGATATATGATCTTACTACTCACCAGCTTTTAGCGGATATACCGGTTCCCCGCTCCCCTTTTAAAATTTTACGAGTAAACTCCGATACGCTCTGGGTTAACGGGGGTTGGCATAAAAAAACAGGATCCCCTTCATCAACTACATTATTACCAACGGTGTACAAGTACAAAATCCGGTTGCCGGCTACCAGAAAAGATAATTGACAGATAAGAGTTAATGCTCAAAAAGATAGAGCATCCGGCTAATGCGCTCCTTTATATTTTTCCGATCTACAATAAAATCGAGGAAACCGTGATCGAGCAAAAACTCTGACGACTGAAATCCCTCGGGTAAATCTTTCCGTATCGTTTGCCGGATAACGCGCGGACCGGCAAAACCGATCAATGCTTCGGGTTCTGCCATGTTGATATCACCTAACATAGCAAATGAGGCCGTTACTCCCCCTGTCGTGGGGTCGGTCATTAGAGAAATGTATGGGATCTTCGATTTTGAGAGCTGAGTTAACTTACCGGCCGTTTTGGCCATTTGCATCAAGGCAAAAGCCGATTCCATCATTCGCGCTCCTCCCGACTTCGAGACTATAATGAGGGGCCAACCCTCTTCTATACATTTATCTATAGAGCGAGCGATTTTTTCACCAACCACGGCACCCATCGACCCCCCAATAAAACTAAAGTCCATACAACAGATCAACACGTCTCTCCCATCCAAACGTCCTTTGGCACTCTGTAAAGCATCATTAAAACCGGTCTTCTTTTTCGATCGCTTAAGCCGTTTTTTGTAAGATTTTAGGTCATTAAAATTAAGATGATCCTTGGGCTTAATATGGGTAAACAGCAGATCATAATCCCCTTCATCAAACAGGATATTATAATATTCCTTTGAGCCAATGCGGAAATGGAATTGACAACTATTACAGATATAGAAGTTTTCTTTAAACTTTTTGGTCGGCAAGGTTTCCTTACACTTCGGACATTTCAACCATACTCCTTCCGGAGCTTCCTTTTTTTCGGAAGTGCGTGTCAAGATACCTTGTCGAAAACGCTTATACCAAGCCATAACAAATTATTTAAGTGCACATAAAAAGAAAAGACAGGGTAAAACACCCTGCCTTCGCTTTATCAAAGATAGTGAACTTATTGAACTATGCCAAATCAATCTCTTTGGTCAAATAAACATCTTGTATGGTATTTAATAGCTCTATGCCTTCTTTCATAGGACGTTGAAAAGATTTACGTCCTGTTATAAGTCCCATACCCCCTGCTCTTTTATTAATAACAGCGGTTTGGACTACTTCTGCCAAGTCAGTAGCTCCTCTAGAAGCTCCTCCCGAATTAATGAGTCCTACACGCCCCATATAACAATTAGCCACTTGGTAACGGCAGAGGTCGATAAGATGTTCACTGGTTAACTCCTCGTACATTTTGGGATGCGTTTTAGCAAAATCCAGGGCTTCAAATCCTTTATTAGTGACCGGGAGTTTTTGTTTAACGATATCAGCTTGCAAGGTAACTCCTATATGGTTAGCCTGTCCGGTCATATCAGAAGCTTTATGATAATCCGTCCCGTTTTTCTTAAAATCCTGATTTCTCAAATAACACCACAAAATAGTGCCCATTCCTAATTCGTGAGCGTGTTGAAAAGCTTTCGAGATTTGTTCGATCTGGCGACTTGATTCTTTTGAGCCAAAATAAATCGTAGCTCCAATGGCGGCGGCTCCCATATTCCATGCATCTTCTACCCGACCAAACAAACGTTGATCATATTTGTTCGGGTACGTCAATAATTCATTATGATTAATTTTAACAATAAAAGGTATTTTATGGGCATACTTGCGAGCGACAGAACCCAAAGCGCCAAAAGTTGAAGCAATGGCATTACACCCTCCTTCAATAGCCAGCTTAACTAAGTTTTCAGGATCAAAATAGATCGGGTTAGGGGCAAACGAAGCTCCCGCCGTATGTTCTATCCCTTGATCAACGGGCAAAATAGACACATAGCCGGTACCT
>CAZIGO010000178.1:0-2740 GCA_964538595.1 uncultured Chitinophagales bacterium
TTTTCTTCCTGTCAGGGGAGCGTTTATTTATCTAAGTCCACCATTAATATTACATTTGATAAAAAAGATGCAGAAATTTATCAAACGTTGGAGTTTAATTACCCTACTGGTCGGCATTTTTACAGTAAGTGTAGGTCAAAGTTATAATACCTCAGTAGGTTTCCGGTTCGGCTGGAACAGTGGATTATCAGGTAAATATTTCTTTTCCGACAAAATAGCCGGGGAAGCCATATTTAGTTTTCGACCTAATATTGGCAATTACGGCGGTGTTTATATGGGTGGATTAGGAGAATATCATATTAACTTATCTGATTTAGCCCGGGGGGCTTATGTTTTTGGCGGAGTAGGAGCTCACTTTAGTATCGGCCGGTACAGCGGTGATTGTTACAGTTCTCGTAGAGGCTATTATACCTGTAATTCTCGAGGATATATGGGAGTTGGCTTTGATGCCATTATTGGCGCTGAATATAAATTACCGGATATTCCCCTAACGATCGGCGGTGATTTTAAACCCTACTTTGAAATTCCGTTTACAACATATGAAGATACTTTCCCTTATATATTCGGTGATGTAGGAATTACCATCCGATATGTTATAAATTAGAGAAAAGAGGGCAGTCATTTATTGAAAGCCAACACTTCAACATTATATGGTTGCGAAAGACAAAGATTTTCGTATTGTTTTTATGGGGACTCCTACCTTTGCTCTTCCCTCCCTTAAAAAACTTCTCGAACGTAATTTTAATGTAGTAGGAGTGATTACGGCGCCGGACAAACCGGCCGGGCGGGGTCAAAAACTTCGGGCTTCACCGGTCAAAAAATTTGCCCAAAAGAAAGGTTTACCTATTTTACAACCCGACAATTTAAAGGGTGCTGACTTTCAAAAAAAATTATATAAGTGGCAACCTACCCTACAAGTAGTGGTCGCCTTCCGTATGCTTCCGCCCGCTGTATTTAATCTGCCCGATAAAGGGTCGATCAACTTACATGCCTCATTGCTACCAGCGTATCGAGGAGCAGCCCCGATCAACTGGGCTATTATTAATGGTGAAAAACAAACTGGGGTTACTACTTTTTTTATTGAAAAGAAAATCGATACCGGTGAGATTCTTTTCCAACAATCAACAACTATAGGATCTCATGAAACGGCCGGTGAGTTACACGATCGCCTCAAAATTATGGGTGGCAACCTGGTTGTCAAAACAGCAAAGTCTATACAAACAGGCGACTATACCACCTATCCCCAACACCAAAGCTCTTCGCCCAAGCGGGCTCCCAAAATCCATAAGTCAGATTGTCAAATAGACTGGTCACAGCCGGTCGACCAAGTTTATAATTTTATTCGAGGGCTTAGCCCATATCCCACAGCCTGGACCACATTAGGAGGCAAGCATTTTAAAATTTTTAAAGTTGATAAAAACCATCATTCTCACAACAAACGGCCGGGGCAAGCTGAAACAGACTACAATAGCTATATTAAAGTATTCGCCCAAAACGGTTATATCTTATTAAAAGAAGTACAAATTGCCGGCAAACAAAAAATGAAAGTATCCGAATTTCTAAAAGGATGGAAGCAGGAAATTTCTTATTTTCAATAAAAAAGTACTATGCGCCTCATCAATCATAATCATATCTTTATTTTCTTTTTCTTCTTCATACTCGCTGCTGTGAGTTGTGATAATAATCAACAAAAGAGCCATACTCCCCAAACAGCTAATTCTGATAGTGTTAAGCAAACTCAACAATCTGACTCAATCTCCACTATGCCGTTGTCCTCACCCGCCTTTAAAGATGGAGCCTCTATCCCCCATAAATTCTCATGCAGCGGCAAAGATATATCTCCTCCCCTACGTTGGACAAAAGTACCGTCGAAAGCTCAAAGTTTAGCCCTTATCGTGGAGGACCCTGATGCGCCCAACCTAATCTGGGACCATTGGATACTTTTCAATTTACCCGCCAATATTAATCAACTTAATGCTCATATAACACCTGAAAATATAAAGTATAAAAAAGCCAAACACGGGAAAAATAATTTCGATCAATTAAAATACGGTGGCCCTTGCCCTCCCAAAGGCGATGGTCCCCATACCTATTATTTCAAACTATACGCCTTAGACACAATGCTATCTCTCGATGCTGGTGTACAAAAAAAGCAGTTATTGCAAGCTATGGAGAATCATATAGTAGCCCAAGGTCAATTGAAGGGCACTTTCGAGCGCTCCTCCGAATAAAATAAAGGGGCAGTCAAAAATCATTTATGGGTCGTATTTGTTAACACCTTCTATGTGGATAAGTTTTGAAGTTGCGGAGAGTTTTCGAGTATCACCATTCCTAAATTTTAAGGTATTAGCTAATTTTGAAAGGAGTAAGAAAAATGGAGTATTTACAACAATTAAATGAATCACAGAAGCGAGCGGTCCAACACATCGAAGGGCCGTTATTAGTATTAGCCGGTCCGGGTTCCGGTAAAACTCGTGTTTTAACCTATCGCATAGCCTACCTTATCCAACAAGGGATCGATCCTTTTAATATTCTCGCTCTTACCTTTACCAACAAGGCGGCCGATGAAATGAAAGAACGCATAGAAAAAGTAGTAGGTACCGAAGCTCGAAACGTTTGGATGGGAACTTTTCATTCGGTATTTGCTAAAATTTTACGTATCGAAGCGGAAAAAATAGGCTTCCCCCAAGATTTTACCATCTATGACAGTAATGATTCCAAAAAGCTTATCAAAACGATC
>CAZIGO010000178.1:2750-5150 GCA_964538595.1 uncultured Chitinophagales bacterium
AAGAGCTGGAACTATCTACTGATTATTATAAGCCGAAGCTTATTCAAAATCGCATATCTATTGCGAAGAACAGTCTAATGTCCCCCAAAGATTACCAGGAAAATGTCGAATTGCAGGCAGAAGATGAAGCGAGCGGGCGACCCCGTATCGGGGAAATCTACGAAATATATGTCAATCGCTGCTTTAAAGCAGCCGTTATGGATTTTGATGATCTCTTGTTCAACATGTATGTGCTCTTATCCAACTATCCCAAGGTATTATATAAATACCAGCATCAGTTCAAACATATCCTCATTGACGAATTTCAGGATACCAACGTCACTCAATATATCATTATCAAAAAATTAGGGGATGTTTTTCAGAATATTTGTGTAGTAGGCGATGATGCCCAGAGCATTTATGGGTTCCGGGGAGCCAATATTCAAAACATACTTAACTTTGATAAAAATTTTCCCGAGGCAACTAAAATTAAATTAGAGAAAAACTATCGCTCCACGAAAAATATTGTTCGAGCCGCCAACCATCTTATTGACAACAATCAACTCAAACTGGCCAAAAAAATATGGACCGACAATGAAACCGGCCACAAGATAAAAGTTATTAAAGCCCATACCGACAATGATGAGGGGCGGTTAGTAACCAATGATATTTTCGAAACAAAAATGCGCGATCACGTTAATAATAGTGATTTTGCCATCTTATACCGGACAAATGCTCAATCCCGGTCTTTCGAAGAAGCATTACGCAAACGCAATATACCCTACCAGGTATTCGGGGGACTTTCATTCTATGATCGAAAAGAAATCAAAGATTTCTTAGCCTACTTACGTGTATTAGTAAACCCCCACGATGAAGCGGCACTCAAACGAATCATAAATTATCCCCCTCGCGGCATAGGGAAAACGACAATGCAGAAAATTACATTGTGGGCCCACCAAGATGATACCAGCTTATGGAATGTCATCCAAAATATTGAACATTACTCCTTAAGTAACCGGGGCAAAAAAGCTGTAGGACGATTTGTTACGATGATGAAAAGTTTGCGCCATCAATTGCCTACCAAAGACGCCTATGAAATAGCCAAAGAGGTCTCAAAACAAACCGGGCTGCTAAAGCGTTATTATGAAGATAAAACACCAGAAGGAAGAAATCGGTATGAGAACTTGGAAGAGCTGCTCAATAGTATTAAAGAGTTTACAGTAAGCGGACAATCCGATTTAGACGAAAACGCTGAAAAACTGGAGAGTTCGAATGAGGAGCAACCCAGCAACAGTTTAACCAGTTACCTCCAAAATGTAAGTTTAATCACAGATATCGATGATAAAGACACCGATAAGGATGCTGTAAAACTGATGACCGTCCATTCTGCTAAAGGCTTAGAGTTCCCTTATGTGTATATAGTGGGATTAGAGGAAAACCTTTTCCCTTCTCAAATGTCTATGGACAGTCGTGAAGAGCTGGAGGAAGAACGTCGTTTGTTTTATGTTGCCGTCACCCGGGCGGAACGTCGAGTCACCTTTTCCTATGCCAAAAACCGCTATCGTTATGGTTCTCTTATAAATGCCGAGCCCAGTCGATTTATTGCTGAAATTGACGAAGATTGTTTAGAAAGTTTACCGGATCATCGATTAAATGAAGCGCGTCGTGCCACTTCCTCCTCTACAAAGAAGTCCTCCCCCCAAAATACTTCTCCCTCTTCCAAAAAAGCAGATAGGAACTCGGCTATATCCAAACTTACCCAGAACCGAAAAGTAACTTCTTATAAAAAGAAATTTGCCAAAAAACCCCCTGAACAACATAATTTTACACCAGATAATATTACGGATTTAAAAAACGGAATGGAAGTTATGCATAACCGGTTTGGAAAAGGGAAAGTCATCAATGTGGAAGGACAGTCAGACAGTCGGATTGCTACGATATATTTCCCTGACCACGGGAACAAAAAGATTATGTTAAAATATGCAAAACTAAAAATTCTGGATTAGCCGATTTTTTTACTAAATTTAAAGTGTTATCATCATTAATTTCAAGCTATAGTTATTTCACTAATCATTTCTGCACATCGAACTTTTTAGTCAACTATGAATTATAACACATCCAGACCCCCGTTAGTATTCAGAGAATATGGGCGTAATATTCAAAAGCTCATCAACCACATTGCCCAAATAGAAGACCGCAAAGAACGCACAAAAAAGGCCAAAGCATTGGTGGAGGCGCTGGCCCAAATGGACTCGGAGCATACCGATAATGATGAGTTCCGTCACAAATTATGGGACCATGTCTTTATTATGTCTGATGGGGAGCTCGATGTCGATGCCCCTTATTCCAAGCCCGAAAAAGGAGCCGCCACTATTACCAAACCGAAGAAACGCCTGTCTTACCCAAAAGAAGATATTACCT
>CAZIGO010000179.1:0-5138 GCA_964538595.1 uncultured Chitinophagales bacterium
TCTCCTAACTCCTCTGAAGATGCAGCCTCTTCCTCGTCCGCTACTTCACAAGGGAGCCAATTAGATACCGCCACCTTTGCCGGAGGGTGTTTTTGGTGTATAGAAGCTTCATTTGAGCAAATCCAGGGAGTAAAAGAAGCTGTATCCGGGTATGCAGGCGGTGAGATCAAAGATCCCTCTTATGACCAGGTAAGCCGGGGGGCTACCGATTATGCAGAGACCGTTCAGATCTACTATGATCCTGCTGTCATAACTTATAAAAAATTATTAGCCATATTTTTTACAGCCCATGATCCAACCCAACTTAACCGTCAGGGTCCAGATGTAGGGCGACAATATCGGTCTGCTATCTTTTATCATAACGATCGACAAAAACGATTGGCAGAAAAGAAAATAACTCAGCTAAATAATAGTAACCGTTATGAAGATGACATTGTTACGGAACTGAATCCATATAATAATTTTTACAAGGCCGCGCCCTACCACCAGAACTATGAAAAGAAACACCCCAATGATTCTTATATCCGCAACGTTTCGCGCCCCAAGATCAATAAAGTAAGGGAACGTTTCCCCGAGCTCCTCAAAAATTAAACCTTCATCTTATATTCACCCTCTCCCCACACATTAATTCATTGACATATTACATTTTGTTTTTGTAATTATTTTTCATAAATTGTAGTGTTAATTTATTTGTAGCATTACAACTTTATAGTATGAAAGCGATAAAATATCCATTCATATTAGCTATATTGCTTTTTGTTATTTCCCATGGGCTATATGCTCAAGGTAAGGGATCACATCTATTATTTAACAGCTATACTAATGTTGTAAATTTAAGTTTTAAAAGTAAACCTCCTAATATTGGATTTACGGGAATCCCCAATGGTTTTGAGGGAATAGCCCATGCCGAGAATCAAAAAGGTGATATTATATTTTGGGTCTATGACAATGGAGTTTTTGACAGAAACCATACTCAAATGCCTGGTTCTGTGGGTTTAAATGCCGATCCGTCAGCCGCAGAAATTGTCATATCGCCGAACCCCGCTGATACCAGCGAATACTATATCTTTTATAATAACCAGGTCTGCTCCCAGTTACAATATTCCGTAGTAGATATGGATTTGCGAGGGGGTAATGGTGATGTCACTACATTAAATGCAACGTTGGATAATAATGATGTTAGTGAGGGGTTTCAGGTAATACCGGTAAAACAAGAATGTGAACTTCATTATGACAGTCTTTGGTTGATTGCTTATCAATGTGAAGCCCCTACCGGCTTTAAACGCTATCTCATAGACAGTAGTGGTATATCAGGAGGAACACTTATCCACAACTTTTCTGCTCCCAGCAGTTTTGATGGCCGAGGAGAATTGGACTATTATAAAGGACGACTGGGTATATCTTTCGGATTTACGCCCTCTTCTTATTTCGGCAACTTTTCTCCCCTAACAGGTACGTTCGGAGGAGGACAATGGTTAAACTTCGCTTCCACTACTTCCGGTGGCGGGAATTTTGGTTTGGAGTTTTCTTCCGATGCGTCAAAAATTTATATATCACAATGGTATAACAACACCGATCATAATCTCTATCAACATGACATCCCTAGTGGTCAGACTGATTCCTTTTTTATATTCAATAATGGGGCTGCCGATGGAGGGGGAGCATTTGGTATTGCTCAAATGGAGCTCGGCGCTGATAGCCAGATCTATATTATAGAAGACGGAGGATTCGAGATTATTACCATTGAAAACCCAAATGATTTTACCATTAATTTTGATACGCTGGAAGTAGATTCCGAGTTAGCTATCGGAATTTCTGATCATATTCAATCATCCGTTTTACCCACAGCTCAACAATTTTCTTACGAAGTGTGCGTTGATTCTACTACCGCCCAGATCCCGCCCCCTGATTCACTCATTAATATTTGGTGGTCGCTCACCTATACTTCTAATGATGATACCCTCAGCACGAATGATACTCTAATCATCACCGACCTTACCCCTTCCGATACCACCTTTCATGTTTTCGGTACGGATACCAGCGTTAATGAATGTGGACAGAAAAAATACTTAGCTACCGTCCATCTTCCCCCTGCCGATATTAGGGACAGCCTAGGTCCTAAATGCCCGCTCGACACGATACAACTTTCCAGTTCCGGCGGTACTTCTTATAAATGGTATCCCGACGATCACCTTACCGATACAACAGGATCCAGCCCCCTTTCGTATGTAGACACTACCACCCAATACCATGTAGTTATTGACAATGGGCAATGTGACCGAGATACTTTTGATCAAACCGTATATGTCCACCATGCCCCTTCTATTCACTCACGCCCCGATACTACAATTTGTCAAGGTGATACCGTACGTTTAGAAGCCGTAGGAGGGAGTAATTACAAGTGGTCGCCCGCTGCATCTGTGGATAGTCCGAATATTGCTGCTCCTTTGGCATATCCTAGTACTAGTACCCCTTATACCGTGTCGGTCACCGATTCTAACAACTGCCGACATATTGACACAGTACCTGTTTCAATTTACAGCTTGTTTGACAGTGTCCGACCTATCCCTCGCCTTACCCAAGCTTGTGCAAATGAACAAGTACAACTGAATGTAGGCTTTACTCCAACAGATTGCGGGCTTTATTATACAGACTGCGCTACCGACAGTATCTACCAGACGAAGATTGGAAATGGAAGCAGTTCTACTTCCACGCCCACTCCCTATAAGGGCGATTACCAGAACAATCGCATTCAAATAATCTATCACCAATCCGAATTAAAATCAGCGGGTCTACAACCGGGTACTATCACTGATATCGCCCTCAATGTGGCACGTCAAAATAGTACACACAATTACAGGAACTTTACTATCAAAATGGGTTGCACCCAAAAATCTTCATTTAACGATAGCAGCTTTATCAAAGGGCTAACCAAAGTATTTGGTCCTACTACCCTCAAAACGAACGTCGGTTGGAACAATTACAAATTTCCTCAACCCTACAATTGGAACGGTCAATCACATTTGGTTATAGAGATTTGTTACAGTGGAAATCGCTCTGCCAACGACCCGGTCTATACCCATACGGCTCCCTTTAATGCAGTTCTTCAAAACTTTGATAACAGTAAGAGTGGATGTCAGTTGAAAGGAGCTAAAGTATACAACAAACGCCCCGATCTCAGATTCAAATATTGTCTACCTGCCGCTGACTCCTTAGATATTACTTGGGAACCCTCTATCGGACTCAGTGCTGATACTATTGCATCCCCCTATTACTTTCTCGATCAAGACAAAACTTTCAAAGTCACCCTGTCGGATAGTTTATGTCAGGATTCGGCACGTGCTGAAGTGGATATCATTCCGCAGCCGCCGGTTGAAGCTCAGGATACAGCCACCTGTGTCGACAATACAGTGCGTATACCTACCGCTCCCGACAGTGGAGCTTATCGCTATTATTGGACGCCCAATAACGCAAGCATCGGTGATACGCAATCTGCTACTCCTATAGTTACCTCCACCATAGCAACAGAAGAGCGCTATTATCTAAAGGTTATAGATACCACGGGAGGTTGCACCACTCAGGATACTGTCCAAATTACTTTCAATAAAAAACCTCACCTTACCGCATACCCTGATACAGGTGTCTGCGCAGGAAAAAAGGTACAATTAAATGCCACGAATGATACTTCTTATAGATACCGATGGTGGCCCTATAATGCGCTCAGTGATACCAATTCCCCCTCTCCCATTGTACATACCAAAAACTCGGCAAGCCATCCCCAGGAAACCACCTATTATATCCAAGTAATGGACAGTAACAGTTGTTATCAATTGGACTCGGTCCGTATAACGACCTTTCCTCACCCTACTGTAGACGCTGGTCCCGATCAACACATAAATATTTCAGAATCTGTCCAGCTACAAGCTAATTCAAGTGCTGAAAATTATCAATGGCGCCCGAACGAACACCTTTCCTGCAATACCTGTTTAGTGCCTACAGCACAACCCAAAACTCCGACGATGTATCACTTAAACGTAAGCAATTCCTATGGTTGTCAGGGTCAAGATAGTGTACTGGTAAAAGTATCTTATCCTCCCCTTTCCATGCCCAATGCTTTCACCCCTAATGGAGATGGCACCAATGTTATCATACGCCCCGGCGGTGGTTACATGGTTAATTTTGAATACCGTATTTATAATCGATGGGGGGAACTTATTTTTCAAACCAACGATCCTGAAAAGGGTTGGGATGGTACTCATCATGCTAACGGAGAACCTCAACCCGTCGGAACATATGTATATTATGTACGGGCTACCGTTCGAAAGGAGGAGACCGGCGAATTAGCACAAAAAACGTTAAAAGGGAATATCACACTTATCCGGTAAGCCCCGTAGGTTGATGGAAAGATTTACATCCATTGAGTGTATGGCGAGTGACGATAATATTTCGGTGTTTGATCGATCCTGACATGTAACCAAAAAACTCCTAACCCACAGGTGCTAAGCCAGCGGGGCTTTTGTTGTAAATGAGCTTCATACTCTTGAGCGACTAACTGCCAAAACCGGTCAATCTGATCGGCCGGAGCTTGCCGGGTAAAGCGGGCTAAATGAGTATAATTTTCAGCAACACTACGTGGAGTGGGTACCACTAATTGGGCATCCCCCCCTAAATTGGGGAAGGCTACGGCATACCGTTTGTTATCAAAATAATAAGAAAAAGTGTCAGGCATTGGCTCAACGCCTTTTAGCGAAGTACTGGGAACAATAACGAACATAAAATTTTGCTGCACTCGATCTTTAGTCATAGGAGGCACTTCCCAATAAAATGCCGGATACGGCGATGATTTTAAAAGTTTATTAAACATCCTTCGGAAAGGAGCTGAGCTTTTCATATACCGGATCCACTGTTGAAATGTAACTGGTTTCTCCTCCCAATATAAATGATATTCCTGCTTACCTTCTTTTAATGATTTAACTTTATAGTTAAACATTACAACTAATTATTTTTAATAAAGGGACATGTTTACATTTTCTCTAAGTTTATTTATATTAGAGAAAAGAAACAATTGTAAAAGTAAAGATAACCAACCCGCTATGAAAAAAGGCATATTAACGATTCTTTTCGGATTATGCATTTCC
>CAZIGO010000180.1:0-5136 GCA_964538595.1 uncultured Chitinophagales bacterium
GGGGATAGTCGTTGAGTTTATATAGTCCGGGTTTTACTTTGGAAAGAATATCTTTATTGACTGCTTCGCGTACCTTACGTGTTTGGAACCCGGCTTTTTTTAGTTCTTTCATAGTAGCATAACCGGCTCGATTTCGCATAAACTTTGTGATAGACTGTGCCATCTTATATGATTTGTTTTGGAGGCCAGTTTTATAAAACGGCCTTCAATTCGATTCAAATGTAGGAATATTTTATGAGTTAATGTAATCTTCCCAGCTTTGTACAAGTTACAGTTTTGTTTCGGTATCCAAGGTAAGGTAGAGTAGAGAAGAGGGGCAGAAAATCTTTGAAGGACATAAAATAATGTTTGTGATCAGAACGGCCTCGAGAGTTCTAAATGACTTAGTTGATTTACTGGATTTACTTAAAAAGCAAGACAGGGGCTGTAACTTTTATACACTAAAGGACTCATAATAGGCTCAAAGGGCTCACGATGCACTCATAAAGGGTTTACATCAGATCCTTAAAACTTTAATAATTATAGTTCAGTCGATCGGAATTTGTAGAGCTTGTGAGTTCAAGCTCATTCTCCAGCTGAAGCAATAGCTGGGGTCCATTTACCTGAATTTGTTGCATTATACTCAGATACACCAAAGAGTAGAGAAGGGAGGTAGAAAATTTCTGAAAGAGATACACGTTCCATTTCAGTCACCCCGTGGGGCTGCCATTCAGGGAAGCTGGCACCCACCGATGGCTTCCCTTTTTTTATTAGGGCAGGCTTGGAGCAGTTAAAGTAGTTCTTTTCATTTTTTAGTGATGGGGCGCACTTATGGGATTATTGATATTTTAATAAAAAAAAGATAATTGACTATTAGAGTTAATTGGAATAAATAATGATCTATTTTTTGTAAAATAAACTGATATAATGTTAAATTAAATCAGGAGTGCAATATTGAGGGAGAGGTATAATTTTAGGTTAAACTTTTTGAATATTGCGTTGTTCTATTACTTTAATTGTAATAGCAATCAGTTTAATTATATCAAGCTGCTCTAAACCGTTTGATATACGAAAGAAGCGTTACTCTCCAGGCTAATTCACTTATTGATAATTCCTCTAAAACAGCACCTACCTTTACTCCCAAAAATTTACAGACTCAACAAATTTATCAATTACAAAGCGAAAAAATAGTTTTACCGGATCAGTTATGGCGGCCTCCTTACCAACCCCTTTTAATTAGAGGTAAAGATGACTATACACTACCTCATACACTCCTGTTCCATCATCCGCTTGATGTTACAAACGATTTTTACCACCAATTTGTAAGCTTCCCATTTTTTGGACAGTGCGTAAATAGAAATAATGAAATTATTTTTTAATAAATATTATAATATTATAAATAGATAAAATTCACCATTTTAACCTGTCTAGTTTTTGGGTAAGCTTACAGGGGGACTACTCAATCCAAAAAGTCCGCCCAAAAAAGTTGTTTAAAACCGGTCAAATTCCCCGCTTTGTCTTTTTTCTCTTGTAAAACTCCCACTTTTGTTATTGTCACCTCCCCTTGTTCTTCCTGTTGGTTATAATAAAATATTTGACGGATAATATACCCATCAATTTCTGATCGGTCATAGGTAGTTTTTATGGTTTGATTACAGGCAAAGGAATGGTATAACTTCATGGCTCCTTTTTCTCTTGCCCGTTGGAGTTCCATGCCCAAGGAGGGGGTCGATCCCTCACTGATACTTTCAAAACTGGATTCAGCTAACTGCAAAGAAGCACTTTGTTCCCCGTGGAGTATTTTATGGCTCATTTGAACGCCCCATTTGACACTTTTTTTACTAAAGGGATGGGTCGAATTCGATGGGTCAGCACTTCGGAAAGGAACCGCAAAAGGAAAGGCATAAAGAGGTTCAGCATAACCCAAATAATTCCCATTTTCGTCATATCGCTTAGATAATACCGATATGTAATTTAACCGGTCAATGATTGTTCCTGCCTCGTTTTCAAAAAGGGATTCATGGTGAATTTGGAAACCATCAATATGTTTCCTGTCCACTGTTTTTTCCGTCTTCATCTGTCCGGTCTCCATGTCTCTCCTTTTTATCCGGAGCGTATCGGTAAGAGCACTTTGAAACGAGGTTTCATCATGAGGGCGATCCCCATCAGGTTTCCCTTCTACACCCACTTTAACCGTTTGGGAAGGGTTGGCTTTTGCTGTATTATGTATGCCTTCTACAATGCCAGGGCTCCCTTTGATAATTTTCATCTTTCTACCGACCATTTCATAGCTATAATGACCGTGATCACCGGAAGATTTAAACACATAAAAAGTAATACCGCAAACAAAATCATTGTTATTATCCAACGTCCATTGCTGATAACTTTCTTCCCGAAACGGGGGATGAGCATTTAACAATATAGTGTCTCTTCTTTGTTTTGGTGAAAGGCGTATCCAATGGGTCGAATCGAGCGAGGGCTGATAAGAATAATACGACTGTTGAGTTTCCTGTAATCCCGCGCATCCCCAAAAAGCAAAGAAAGTGAAAACCAGGAGGCTGACACCCGTAATAATAGCGAAAAGTTTGTTTCTTACTGATAGTTGATGTAGCATGGGGCTATTTTTGATTATCAGCAAATGTAATGACTAAATTTATTTATGCAAAATCTAATAGAATTTTCCGTGAGCTAATTTCACGACGCCCAGGTAGGTTTTTACTACTCAACAAGACACACTTCAAAAATTTATTTATAACAATATACAATGGGGGAAACTCCCTGGTCTTAAAGAGAAAAAACTAAAGGGGTTGTTTCAGTCATTGCAGGTTCATGCCCCGTGCGTCGTAAGTTTAGCGGAAATGTAGAGTTGTTGAATTAGTGAGCTCACCGCTCATAATAATACCCGTCCTCATTATAAACGAGGACGGGAAATGGATTAGGGGCATCAATTCGCGATCATAACCTTCTGCTGATATGTTTTCTCTTCTGTTTGAAGACGCAAAAGGTAGAGACCTGCTTTATACGGCTCAACATTAATGGAAACTTGGTCACGAACCTCCGGAACGCTCTGTTGATAGACCTGTTGTCCCACTACATTCGTAAGCGTCAAGGTGGTGGCTTGGGTATGCGAGGGTATTATAATATGGAGGTTCTCAGGGGCAGGATTCGGATATAGGCCGAAATCTTCATCCTGGGCGAGCTGGGCGGTACCGGACATCAGAGGTACACGTACTTGCAATGTATCCCGGCAGTTCGATTTATCGTTAACAATGACCGTATATTTGCCGGCTGATAGATTATAAGCTGTATCGGTAATCTGGTTAGCCGGGTCGAACCAATGATAATTGTAGGGTTTCGTTCCGCCCGATACGTTAACCCAGGCTTTCCCATCATTATAACCACTACGGGCGGCAGTGGCCCCTGTTGTATGAGAAGGCGGGGCAGGAACTTGGATTGACTTGGTGATCGTAGATTGACACCCACGCAACTCTGTAACGGTTAACTTCACTGATTCAGTGCCGGAACTGGGAAAGGTGTCGGTTGGATTTTGCATCATAGTAGAATCACTGGACCCGAATTTCCATTTCCAATTTTTAATTGAAGAAAAACTTTCAGAGGCGTCTTGAAAATGAATGGCTGTTGTATCACAATCGGGGGTATAGTTAAAGTCAGCTTGCAATTGCCCACAGCCGGGGATAATCTGGAATCCCCCAATTCGATCAGTTGTTGAAGTTGTTTCGTCATTCCACCAACGCTGTACAAATTCATTACTGCCATCTGTATTGTCTGTATGGCTAAGTACAGCCGTGCATGTACTATCGAAGATAAACGGACCCGTTGGGCTAAAACGGATAATAAGCCCTCCACCCGGGAACTGGAATGAATTCTTATTGACCACAAACTTCAATTCAAAATTCCCAACCACATTATCTCCATTGGGATCAGTTGGGGTAACTTCCGATACGATTTGTTGGTAATTACTGTTTCGAGTGGTAATATCTCCCCCATTGCTACAAGTGGCCATCCAGATATCCATTTGGATAGAGGTGTCATTTTCAGCTCCTAAATCAAAAGCAATCGTATCTCCCTGACAAAGCTCAAACGCTTCGATATTCTTATACACAAAACCCTGATATGTTCCATAGTTATTCCCTGCTCCAAATGGAATACAATTGCCAGTAGATGGAGCGTCTGCTGGGGAATGATCTTGGACAGAGCTTACACATTGGCTGAAACTCGGGTTGACAAATATTATTAATCCGCAAAACGGAATTATCAAATAGAACGTTATTTTTTGCATAAGAATAATTTTAAATAATAAATTCAATTTAAAATACATACGTAAATATAGTAAAATTTTTGGATGTTTAACTCTTGAATTCCATTTTTTAATTTTGGCGGGTAATATTGATGTAATAAAGTTTCTGTCTTACATTGCCGGTTAAGGAGAGCTGCCCCTTTATAATGATAAGGGGTATTTTGATTTGGTCGCCGGGTTGAATAACCGGGCGATTCCTCGTGGGGCTGCCATTCAGGGAAGCTGGCACACATCGCTGGCTTCCCTTTTTTATTGGGTAGATGGGATAACACCGGTACGAACGGATTTTCAGCTCTCTTTTCCTTTTGAGTTTTAAGCGGAGGAGTGGGGCAGATTATTTTACTTGGGATTTCACTGAATACTACCCCTTTCTTACCAGATAAGAATTATTTGTAAGTTTGTGGATAATTATTATTTGTTTGGGAAACGATAAACAGACATATATTGTAAATTTTTACAGATGATACTTTTTGTTAATTTGAATTCAGCCTTTTAAATTGTATACATTAGGTTGAATCTTTTGCAAAGTAACAGTGCAAATTATTTTATGTCAGAAGCCCCCATTTTGAAATACCGTGAACTTTTGTCACGGTTCATAAACCGGAAATTCAATAACTCCAAAGTATTTGCGGCCCGTTCGAGGAATGTGTGGGCTAATAACCGGCATATCATCAATTTTCGCAGACCGCTCAAGGAAATGAGCTTTGCTTTGGCTGCCCAAAAAGCGAAAGGAGCTTGGTTCGAGGATGTTGATGGTAATACGATGCTGGATCTTGCAATGGGGTTTGGCACTCATCTTTTTGGTCACAATCCCCCGTTTTTAAAAGAAGCATTGCAGA
>CAZIGO010000181.1:0-652 GCA_964538595.1 uncultured Chitinophagales bacterium
GACGTAATAGTTTTAATAAAAAATGATAATCTTCTTGAGAAGGAATGACTAATATATCTGTATAATTTTTAGCCGCTGCTCGTATTAGAGCAATACCACCAATATCAATCTGTTCTATTAATTCAGCTTCGGATGGAGAAGAATTATGATCACTTTCTAACTCTGCAAGTGTTTCCTCAAAGGGATATAAGTCAACAATCACTAAGTCAAAGGATGGGATTTCATATTCTTTTACCTCCTTTTGATCCTCCTTTGAAGAAGAACGGGCTAAAACACCTCCAAATATTTTAGGATGCAAAGTTTTAACTCGTCCCCCTAATATCGAGGGGTATCCCGTAACTTTCTCAACCGATTTTACATCAATGTTTTGTTCTTCAATATATTGCTTGGTACCACCGGTAGAAAAAATATGAACATTTAATCGATCTAATTCCTTTAAGACAGGAGCCAATTTATCCTTGTGATAAACGGAGATGAAAGCAGAATTAATTTTCTTCTTAGTCAAGGGAGGTATACTTTACCGGTTCTTAATCAAAATTACAAAATAGTTATGGGATAATGAATATTCCTCCTCTCTAAATACATCCTCCCCTCTACTCCCCTTTATAGACCACTTAATTAGACAAAACTATTTGTATATTTTTTCAAATTA
>CAZIGO010000181.1:662-3608 GCA_964538595.1 uncultured Chitinophagales bacterium
TAAAGGAGTTTTATAAATTAGGGGGGTTATAAATACTAATTTTTATGGAATTAAGTGACTTATACACCCTCTATAAATTGATGAGCCAGGATCATTTTAGTTTAGTCTATAAGGGGATGATAAGCGATGATATTACAGAGAAAATGGTTCGGCTAAGTGAAATAGATATTCAAGACAAACAAGATTTAAAAAAAATAAAAAAGAAAGTACCTATCGTGATGGTAGAGTGCTTTCAAAATATCATTAAACATAAAAAGAAATCAGAAGTAAAAAATTATACCAACTTAAAAGAAGATTTTACTGCCACCCGCAACATAGAAAATAATTATTTTATTAGTACAGCTAATATCATTAAAAATGAAGATATCTCTTACCTAAATAAAAAGTTGAATAAGGTTAACAAAATGACGAAGGAAGAATTAAAAGCCCTCTATCTAGAAGTATTAGCTGAAGGAGAAATATCCGAAGAAGGAGGAGCCGGTTTAGGGTTGATAGAAATTGCTAAAAAGTCGGGCAACAAATTAACTTTTGACTTTGAAAAAGTCGATGATGAATTTTCTTTATTTTTCCTTTCCGCGCATCTTACCCCCCAAGGGAAGAAAGAATATAATGCAATAAAGGATGCCAAGCATATTTATAATATCATGGGAAGCAAGGATATAGATTTAATCTTCAAAGGGGACTTTTCCCGACAAAGTATTATGCCCATTCTCCAACTTGCTGAGGAAAACTTACAAAACAATAAAACCAATGTTTATGATAAAAAAGTTATACTTATATTAGTGGAATTATTACAGAATATATCCAAGCATGCCTTGAAAAAGAAAGGCATTCGTGATGGAATATTTTTATTTGGCAAAAAAGACGGCCATTATACTATTAGCGGAGGGAACTTTATTAGCAAACAAAGTTTTAAAAAAGTAGAAGATCAACTGAATCATATCAACCAGTTATCACCCGCTGAATTAAAAGATCTTTATAAAAAGCAGTTATTACAAGGAGATCGTTCTAAAAAAGGGGGAGCGGGATTAGGACTCATCGATATGGCTCGCAATAGTGCAAATAATCATTTATCTTTTACTCACCATGATATAGAGGAAGAAGAAAGCTTTTTCGGGTTACAAGTGATCGTATAAACCTTCTACTATGGAACAACCCATTCGCTTAGAAGCCAGTGAAGACACCCCTCAAGTAATTCTTGACCGTCAGAATAATGAGTTCATGATCAAAGGAAGATCTTTACCCGAAGATGCCCCTAAGTTTTATACTCCTATCTTAGAATGGTTACAAGAATATGTAAAGGACCCCAACTCTGAAACAATTTTCAAAATGGAGCTGGATTACTACAACTCTGCTTCGGTAAAGGAATTGATAAGATTATTACTTACCTTAGAGGATATAAAAAAGACATCTAATTCAGTAAAGATCATTTGGTATCACAAAAAAAAGGATAAATTAATGAAGTCCCGCGGAAAAGAAATCAAAAGCCTGGTCGACCTTCCTTTTGAAATAAAGGCTCGATCTTAACTCTTCTTATTAGTTAAACTCTCACCCCCAGAAGTAACATGTCATCAATTTGTCGATGGCTTCCACGCCAACGACTCATCGTTTGGGCGACAATCTTCTTCTGTTTGCTCATAGGTTGTTTACAAATATCTTGTAAAAGCTCTTTCAATCGTTCATGTCCAAATTTTTCTCCATTATCGCCGCCAAACTGATCTAAAATTCCATCACTAAACATGTAAATACTATCGATGGAAGACAATGTAAGAATTTCTTTTTTTACAGAAAGCGTTTCCGGAGCTGAGCGGGCAAATATACCTCCAATACCTTGGTCACCTCCCTTTAACTCAATAGCTTCACCTCTTTGTATGATATATATAGAGTTGGGGGCTCCCACAAACTCCAAATCGCCGCGTTTTTCATCGATTACACAAACAGCTACATCCATTCCATCTTGAGCCTTTTCCAGATTGACATCTTGTTGCAAAGACTGCAATACCCCTTTATGCAATTCTTGCACTATTTTTTCCGCATCAACAATATGTTTTTCATTTACTATTTTATTCAGTAGCATATAACCAATCATCGACATAAAACCTCCGGGAACACCATGCCCTGTACAATCTACCGTTACCATAATTTTTTTGCCTTTCCTTTTGGAAAACCAGTAAAAATCACCACTGACTATATCACGAGGTTCATAAAATATAAACTCCTCAGTAAAATTTTTATTAAGGGTGGGCTCGTCAATGAGCATAGCACGTTGTATGCGTTTAGCATAATTAATACTATCCAATATGCGTTGCCGTTGCTTATTTATAAATTTGTTCTTCTTTTGAAGTTGTTTATTAGCTCGTTGCTTTACGCGATATCTGTTATAAAATAAGTATGATAAAATCGCCAGCAGTACCAACACCACGATGGAAGTGTTACGAATTACCCGTTGCCGTTTCATTTGCTCTTTTTGTTTTTCGAGCTTTAAATTTTTGATGCGTTGTTCTTTTTCTAAAAGATCTATTTTTTTCTCTTTTTTTTCTATTTGATACTTCTGTTCTAACCGTACTAACTCTTTAGCTTTTTGTTTGTTTATTATACTATCTTTACAGGCTATATACTTTCCCTTATATTCATAGGCTTTTTTAAAACTCCCCTTATCAAAGTAATTTTCCGCCAAGTTCTTATAAATTTCTTTTTGCAATTTATAGTTATCTATATTTTGAGCTATTCGTAAGGATTTCATAAAATAACTCTCCGCCAAATCATACCTGCCGATCCCATTGTACACTTTACCTATATTATTATACGCCTTAATTACTCCGGCTCTGTCTTGCAACTCTCTATTAACAGTTAACGCTTCTTTGGAAAGCGACAGGGCTTCTGAGAAAGATTGTTCTTCTAAATATATATTAGCCAGATTGACTAAACTCTTCGCATAACCCTTTC